>NZ_JBBKBG010000007.1:0-82039 GCF_037892545.1 Pseudogracilibacillus sp. ICA-222130 | reverse complement strand
CTGATTTAGTATGATTGCTTCTTCTGTGCTGCCTGTTAATTTGACGTACTCCTCTTTAATTACAGCTCTTTTTAGTTTCTTTTTAATTTCTATCACCTTCCTCTCCGTTTTAATTGAATAATTTTTAGTCCTGTTGCTTTATCAACGATAAAGCCTAAATATTATAAAGTGGTGTTTTTCGTATTTTAATAGGTTAGATAAAATTTTTTTATAAATTTAAAAAGATCACTACTGAAGCCCAGTAATACCTTTTAAATGAACGTTATTTAAGTTTGTCAAAAAGATAATAGTCTCTTTTTTCATTTGATCTGTGATTTGATTAGATTGATATATAACTTTAAAAATCCTAAATATAAACATGACTCTAAATTGACCGTTTATGACTATTATCTACCCGGTTATAGACAAAGTGTATATTTCTTACATGAGTATCGCTATAATAGTTTCATTAGATTAAAGGGAGGTCCGTAATCGTATATTTAAAATCTAAATCAACTGAAACATCACATCAGACAATGATTAAATACAACTTCGTATTTCATGAGTTATGGGACAAATGGTATAGAAATGGAAATAACAAAAATTTTTCTTTACATAATACTGCAGAAATGCCCAAAATATAGAAGTATATATGAAAAGAATATAAAAGGAGATTTTATTAGTGAGAGCATTTGATAGAACGGGCTTTTTTATCCACCAGACAACAAAGATAAGAATACGTAAGTTCTTAGACAAAGGAATAGAGGTATATACCTATTCGAAAGATGGTAAATTAGGTTTCATACCATATTGTAACTTAGTAACCAATATAGATAATCTTTATGAAGGAAAATCACTTTATGTCCACTTTCTTGGATATAAAAAACCCCATCTCTTTTTTACCGAAGAGGGAACAGTATTATTTCCTGATCTTCCGTAACAGGAATATTAATTAAAGACCAAAATACTACAATTATTCAAAGCTTGAGGAGTTTGAACATACCTCAAGCTTTTTTGTGTAATTAAAAACTGTAAATGATATAGCTACTCTAAATGATCGATATAAAATTTCAAGTTGCAAAAAAAGTTTTTATTTCCTCTTAAAATATCATTTTTTCGCGGTTATCATATTTCAGCAAATGACTAGCCGGCTGTTATTTGTGTGTTTAATCCACAAATAGATAAGGGGAGAGTTCATTCATTATGATAAAAAACGAAATTTTAGATTTTGATAAGCATTACAAACTTAAACTCGCAACAAATAAAGAGTTAACAAAAATAAAAGGCTATGACTTTCTAAACTTCCTAACAGACTTAATGATTAAATACTCGGATACTTTTATTACTGAATTGGAGGATGAAAGATGATAACTAAATATACAAGAGCATACGCCTATGTTCGTATTAGCACAAATAAACAACTAGATAACACATCTATTGAACAACAAATTGAAGCAATAGAAAAGTATTGTAAGGAAAATAATATTATTCTTGTAAAAACATATGTAGAGGAACCAGCATCCGGGGAGAGTTTTTCAAATAGACCTGAGTTTAAAGAGATGTTTTATAATGTTTTCCAAGAGGAGAATAATATTGATTCCCTCATCGTATTTAAACAAGACCGCATATCACGCAATTCTTTAGATTCTCAATATATCTTTAACCGTTTAAAAAAGGCTAACAAGAACCTAATTTCAATAGCTGATAATATCGACACAAACGATCCTAACTCAAAGCTTATTTATCAGATATTAGGTATTATTGCAGAAGTCGAAAAAGATCTAATCGCTTTTCGTACATCACTAGGTATGGAAAAAACCTTTGAAAATGGAGACTTCAACGGTGGAAGGGTATTTGGATATAATTTAGTAAATAAGAAATTAGTTATTAACGAAGATGAAGCAAGAGTAGTGAAATACATTTTTGATTGTTACTCTAACAAAATGTGGGGTTATCGAAAAATAGCTAGTAGTTTAAATATGCAAGGTATCAAAACCAAAAAGGATAATTATTGGTCTATTACTGCTGTTAGAACTATTCTCAATAATAAAATCTACAATGGTTATGTTAAATGGAAAGGTAAATATAAAAAAGGGAATCATTATCCTATTATTAGTGAAGAGCTTTGGGAAAAAACCCAAAAGCTTTTATCACTACGTAGTTATACCCAAGAAAAAAAACACAACGGCTCTTTTCCGTTATCAGGTCTATTAAAATGTCCTACTTGCGGAGGAGCGATGGTACAAGGAAATGCAAACAAAAAATACAAATATTACGTGTGTAGCCGTTTTAAAAACAGTGGCTCTAAAGCATGTAAGTCGAATCTTGTAAAAAAGGAGTATGCAGAGCAAGAGGTTTTATCACAGGTTATGAATTACCTTAACGATTTAAACCTCTCTGTACCATTACAAACAGTTGTTATGGATAACCTAAAAAGTGAACTTGAACCAATTGAAGAGGAACTTAAATTACTAGAAAAAAATTTAAGAGAACTAAAAAGAGAGAAGCAGGATCTCATACAACTTTATACGAAGAAAATAATCGACATTGATACACTTAGTGATGAAATGAAAAGAGTTCAGAATCAAGAAAGTGAACATAAGGAATTTAAAATACTACTAACAAATCAGATAGAATTAAAGAATAACAATGACTTATTACCAGTAATTAACCGCATTGCTAATGATTTTAATTCATTTTTTAACTTATTAGACGACTTTGATAAGAAAGAATTACTTCGGTTGCTTATCAAAGAAATTCAAGTAAATACTGGAGAAAAGCCTAAAGATCGAACCATCAAAAAAATAGTCTACGAGTTTGATCAGAAGTTATTTAAAGAGATAAATAATGAACTTGTTTGACAACTTGCTGGCATTTTACTGTAGATTTGAACAATTTTTAGTAGGAAGCTCAATTAGCAGTCTATTTTCTAGCAAATAGACTGCTAAAATTATAATCTTATTATTTTCCCTCTTCTACAAATGTAGTAGTCAATAGAAACTCTGACTTTAAAGCAGGTTTAATATCATTTAATATGACTAAATCTATCGGCTTCTGAAAGTGATCTTCTAGGCTTATTTTTAAGTCCATGTAATTATCAAAAGATAAATCCGAGTCGTTAAATTCTACTATTACATCAATATCACTGGATTCTTTTTGTTCATCGCGGCTGTAAGAACCAAACAAACCAACTCGCTTAACACCGTGTTTATCTCTCCAAGTATTTAGGTTTTTTGATAATTCATCAAGGATTGCTTGTTTCGATAACATATTATCATCACCATTTTCCGACATTGGTTTTTTATTTTCGTTATAATTCCGAACCCATTAACAAATGATATAAGTCCTAATAATACTCTACCATTAATTACACATTCTACTGAACCGCAACCAGCCAAATTACTATTAAATTGCTGTTATTCCTGTAAAGGGTGAGATAGTTTAAGTGTATTAATTAAAGCTCCTATAAATAAGGAGCTTTATCCTGCACAACAAGATAATTTTGATACATCCTTATCAAATGTAAGGGCAGCTAATTTTATTCCCTCTGCCGATGTTAAATATGGAGCAAAGCTTTCTTTTAAATCCTCTACGGTTAAGCCAAATTTAACGGCTAATGTCGCTGCATAAATCACATCTCCTGCATTTTCAGCTACGATATGAACCCCTAATACTTTTAACGTTTTTGCATCAGCTACAAGTTTAAATACACCTGTTGTTTCCCTATTTACTATCGCTCTTGGGACTGCATCTAACGGTAATACTGATGTTTTTACTTCATAGCCTTTTTCTTTTGCTTGTTCTTCCGTTAAACCAACTGTTGCAATCGATGGATTTGTAAATATAACGCTTGGAACAACGGATAAATCTATTTTTTTATTTAATCCACCATCTGCATTATCTGCAACAACTCCACCTTCATAGGCTGCTACATACACAAATTGCGGTCCTAATGTCACATCTCCTGCTGCATAAATCTTTTCATTACTTGTTTGAGCAAATTCATTTATCAGTATTTCCTTTTGTTTTCCAACATCAACACCTGCAGCACGTAAATTTAAAGAATCCGTATTTGGTTTTCTTCCTGTTGCAATAAGTAACTGCTCTGATTCAACGACTTTTTTCTTACTGTTTACAGTTAGATAAACCTTTTTTATCTCCCCATCTTGTTCGACACACTCATATGTTGCTCCTTTGATAAGGTGTATACCCTGTTCGATTAACATTTTTTCTACTGTTTCAGAAATTTCCGGGTCATACTCTTTTAATAATCGCTCACTTCTTTGTATAAGTGTTACTTCTGAACCTAAATGATGGAAGAGTTGCCCAAGCTCAATCCCAATATATCCTGAACCTATCACCGTTAAACGTTTTGGAACTTTCTTTAATTCAAATAGCGTTGTACTTGTTAAATAATCAACTTTATTAAGTCCAGAAATCGATGGGATAGAAGGAGAGGCCCCTGTTGCAATTAAAAAGCGTTTTGCAGAAAGTTTTGTTCCATTTACCTCAATTGTATTTTCATCAACAAAGCTTGCTTCTCCCTCAATTAAATCAAATCCATATTCGTCTATTAAATCGACATATTTTTGATTCCGAAGTTCACTCACTAATTCGTTCTTTTGCTTGATTAAAGGAGCCAATTCCACTTCTCCAGCAGATGTTTGTAAACCTATAAACGGATTTATCTTAGCTAAATGATTGATTTCCCCTGCTCTAAGAAGGGTCTTGGATGGAACACAGCCAATATTCACACAGGTCCCTCCAATCGTTCCACGCTCAATCATTCCAACTTTTGCACCGTATTCAATAGCTTTAATTGCAGCAGAAAAAGCTGCACCACCAGAACCAATAATAAGAAGATCATAATTACCTTTAGTACCTAACACCACATTTTCTTGTTGTAGTAACTCTTCAATTTCTCCAGTTTGATAATTTGCTTCGTTAATTGCCCTTTTTGCACTTTCAACCTCTATACCATTAGGCAATTCAAATACTACTTCACCGCGACGGAAATTTGCTTCAGTATTTTTAGCACCTATACTTTCAAGTGCTGACTCTACGTGTTTTTCACAGCCTGTACAAGTCATTCCTTCAATATTTACCTTATATTTATTCATAATAAAGCTCCTTTCATTAATCTCTCATGTTAAAGTTTCTATTATTGGACACGCATGTAATTGCTTTTCATCAGGACATCGTTGTTTCAAGTCACCTAACATAGTTTCAATTCGTTTTAAATCCTCTATTTGCTTTTGAACTTCCTCTTGTTTTCTAGAAACAAATTCAAACATATCTTGGCAACGGACTTCATCTTTATCTACAACTCCAAGTAACTTGTAGATTTCACCTAAAGAAAAACCAAGCTCTTGTATTCGCTTGATGAATCCTACACGCTTAACGTCATAATCTGAATATAAACGATAACCAGTTTTTGTTCGGGAAGGTTCCTTTAGTAAATTTTTTCGTTCGTAATATCTAATCGTCTCTTTGTTAACTCCACATTTATCTGCAAACTCACCAATGCGATAAATCACTATTTTCACCTCAATAAAATTATAAACCATGTACTACAGTACATGGTCAAGTAGATATATATTATTAAAATTTCCCTACTAAAGTATTCTCCTTCAATGAAAAGTGGTTTTTTATTATAAAATTGCCCCCACTAGTAAATGGTTAAGATAAATTTAAAAAGGTTGGAAGTTCTCCCTACCTTTTATTTCACTTATCAGTCGTTTTATGATTATTGTTTTCCCTTTTTAAAACTCTGATAATTCTTATTCCCACCAGACAGGTTAAATACCTCTTTAAAACTCATATTAATTAATACATTCTGAGCCGCATTACCAGTAACACCCTTTTGTTCAAGGGAATAAACAGCTGATGCAACTCTAGTTAAATCTGGATCGACACTCGGTCCACAAACACCTGTAGAACAACATTTTGCTGGGTCAAACATTTCTACCTTTTTCATCATGAACAACTTCTTTATTGATGTATAGTTATATACTTATATAGAAACCGAAAAGATAAGGCTTGCGTATCAACATGCCTCATCATTCCCTATTATTCACCTGTTTCAGCAAATCGCTTAATCCGTTCTCCTATTTCATCCCGAACGCGCTGAAACACTTTCCAAACTTCTTCTTCCGTACCTTCTGCTTTGGCTGGATCGTCAAAGCCCCAATGTTCACGTTTTACGTGAGGTGGTGTCACTGGACAGCGGTCTTTGGCATCTCCACATAACGTTACCGCCAATGTTGCGGTATTCAAAAATTCTACGTCAATTTTCTCTGATTTTTGGTTAGAAATGTCAATTTTAACTTCATTCATTGCTTTTACCGCATTTGGGTTTAGTCCATGTGCCTCAATCCCTGCACTTCTAACTTTCCATTCATCTCCGAGATATTTTTTCGCCCATCCCTCTGCCATTTGACTACGGCATGAGTTCCCTGTACATAAGAAATAAATTGTTTTTTTAGCCATAATTCATTCTCCTTTTTAAAATAGTAGAAGTGTTAGATAAAGACCTACTAAAGTAATAAAAAGTATTGGGATAGTTAAAACAATCCCGGTTTTAAAATAGGTTCCCCATGAAATTTTAATTCCTTTTTGGGAAAGTACATGGAGCCACACTAAGGTTGCTAGTGAACCAATTGGCGTAATTTTTGGTCCTAAATCCGAACCAACTACGTTAGCATAAACAAGCGCTTCTCTTAATACACCAGAAGTATTCGTTTCAGCAATGGCTAATGCATCAATCATTACGGTTGGCATATTATTCATAATCGATGACAGGAAAGCAGCTATAAAACCCATTCCAACTGTAGCAACGAATAATCCTTGTTCAGCCACAGTTTGAAGAACACTTGCGAGCGCAGAGGTCAGCCCGGCATTTCCCAATCCATATACGACGACATACATTCCAATTGAAAAAATAACGATATTCCACGGAGCGCCTTTAATAACTTTTTTCGTATTAACAGCGGCACTACGTCTGGCCATTATGATAAAGAATATAGCTATGGCCCCAGCAATAATAGATACTGGTAAATTTATGAATTCGCTACTAAAATAGCCAATTACTAATAATCCGAGAACATACCAAGAAAGGCGAAACATCTTTATATCGTTTATTGCTTCTTTCGGTTCCCTAAGTTTCGATAAATCATAATTCTTAGGGATACTTTTTCTAAAGTAGATTAGTAATACCGAAATGGTTGCAATTAGTGAAAATAAGTTCGGAATAATCATCCGCGAAGCATATTCAACAAATCCAATGCCAAAGAAGTCTGCAGAAACGATATTTACTAAGTTACTTACAATAAATGGTAATGAAGTTGTATCCGCAATAAATCCACTTGCCATAATGAAAGGGAATATCATTTTTTCTTTAAAATTCAAATTTCGCACCATTGCAAGAACAATCGGTGTTAGGATAAGTGCCGCTCCGTCATTCGCAAATAATGCTGCAACAACTGCACCTAAAATACTAATGTAAACAAACATTTTTATTCCATGACCTTTTGCTACCCGTGCCATGTGCAGTGCTGCCCATTCGAATAATCCAATCTCATCTAGTATTAAAGAAATAAGGATAATTGCGACAAAGGATAGCGTTGCATTCCATGTGATGTCAATTACTTCAAGAACATCACTGAATCCTACTACCCCTACTAATAAGGCAATTACAGCTCCACCCATTGCGGACCAGCCAATGTTTAAGCCCTTTGGCTGCCATATTACTAGTACTAGGGTTGCAATAAAAATTAATATTGCGAGTATAAGCGTTGTAGACAAAATAATACCTCCAATTTAACAACAAGAAATTCGTGTACCATTTTCTTCAAGTTCTTTTAATTTGTAATCTTGATTAGGTAATTGATCAAGAATAGGTTTAATAAATGAATAATATTCATTTTCCTTATCTACGGAGTAAAATATCCATTGCCCTTTTCTTTCTTCCTTAACCAATCCTAAGTCTTTCAACTTACGTAAATGCTGACTAATCGATGGCTGACTGACTTGAAATATTTCAACAAATTCACAGACACAACAAGCTTGATTATCAATTAATTTCATAATCGTTAATCTTGTTTTATCACCCAATAATTTTAAAATAACTGCAGCCTTTTCCATTTCAATGGTTGTTTGCAGCACATCATCTCCTCCTTATAATTTCATTACAACATTAGTATATAACTATTTGCTTATATATACAATAAAATATTTCATTAAAATGTGACATTTAAAATGATGTTTTATTCAACAACCTGTATCAATAATACATAAAGCACGTTTAGCAATAATGCATGTATAATTATTGATGTCTATTTTACTTTATGTATTAAAGTTACAAACCAATAATATTTCTCAGTTACTAAAAAACTTAAAGTCGTTACTCTGTGGTAAAATGGCGTGAATAACAGTTATCTTGTCGTTGGGGTGATTATGAAATGGGTTTATTCGAAAAGATGTATACATTTATTATTTTCTTAGCAGTAATCATAGGCATAAGTCTAGGACAATTAGAACCAATAAGAACGAGTGCAGAGAGTTTTATTGTACCGTTATTAATATCAATGCTTTATATTACCTTCTTACAAATTCCTTTTGAAGAAATAAGAAAGTCTTTTAAAAACTTAAAGTTCACATCTACTACAGTCATCATGAATTTTCTTTGGACACCTCTTTTAGCGTGGCTATTAGCTTTACTATTTTTAGGTGATAACCCTGCATTATATATTGGTTTTATCATGTTAATGGTTACTCCTTGTACTGATTGGTACATAATCTTTACAGGTTTAGCAAAGGGAAATGTTGCTTTATCAACTGCTATTTTGCCTTTAAATTTACTATTACAGGTTTTCTTACTACCCGTTTATCTTCTAATTTTCGGTGGAACTACAGGATTTATTGAACTTTCCTTTTTGGTTGAAAGTATACTGATTGTATTATTCATCCCATTAGCTTTATCAGTCTTAACAAAAGCATTATTGAAAAGTAAACAACAGTTCGCTAAAAATCTATTATCGAAATTAAGTGCGCTACCAATTATTTCTCTAAGCCTTGCAATCGTTGCAATGTTTGCTTCTCAAGGACAATTACTACTTGATAACCTAAATTTATTGTGGAAGTTAACAATCCCTATTCTTCTATATTTTGTAATAAACTTTATCGTTGGCCGGAAAATTGGGCAGCTTCTGAAATTCTCGCAATCTGATAAAGTCAGTTTGAATATGACCACTTTAGCTAGAAATTCACCTATAGCTTTAGCAATTGCTATGACAGCATTTCCGGATCAACCTTTAATTGCTTTAACATTAGTTATAGGTCCATTATTGGAATTACCTATACTTGCTATTATCACTCAGATTTTATTGTTTATCTCTAAAGGTAAGACCACATAAGAGAAAAAAAGAACACATCAAATTTTAGCTTATGATGCGTTCTTTCTATTCTATCCTGTGTCTCCATATTAAATAAATTGGTTTACATCTTCTTTAAAGATTCTCCCTTTAATTATCGGATATATTTTAAAGAAGTGAAAATAAGTCGTTGAATGTACCATTAACTGTTCAACACATTAAAATCTGTTACAACAGGAATCCCTTTTGTTAATGCACCAGTTTTGTCAAAAGCAATCGCTTTTAAGGCACCCATTTCTCCTAGATAAATTCCGCCTTTGATAAGCACACCTTTTTTAGCTGCATTTCCAATTGCTGAAACAATTGAAATAACTAATGCACAAGGACAACCAACGACAAGAACAGCTTGCCCTTGATAAGCCCAAGTTCCCCAGCTCCCACCAAATAATAATAGGTGTATAATATTTTGCAAATTTATCTACAAACGCTTGAGATGGTGTGCGTTCATCTTGTGTTTCTTCTACAAGGTGAATAATTTTGGAGTTTGTTGTATTTCTAACTAGCTCTGTTACTTAAATTCTTTTTGTATTCTTTCTTTTATTCTCTACTCTCTCCTTCTAGGTCAACTTTGTAGTTCTCCTTCCCTTTTCATTAAAATTTCAGAAGTGCATTAATCTTGGTGATTATTCCATAGTAGTAGCAACGAATGTTTATTGTGTCAGATAGAGTTATACAACTTACCTATATATATGTAAATAATAGCAAGTACCTCTCCCAATTCAACTACTAAAAAAGAACCTACCCGATTTGGATAAGTCCCTAATTTAATAATTATTCTACTGATGACAATTCACTTTCCGTTACCCACTTGTGGTTTTTTACTTCATCTCCTGTATCAGTTGTTACAAAATCAACCATATATACCGTTGTTTCTTCGGCAGAATCAATAACTGCATCAGCCCCGTTCATTCCTTCCATATGATCCGTATTTAAGGTCACCTCAGTACCCGGTTCAAAAGGTTCATCTCCTGCTTCTTCAATCTCTTCATGAATAACCCATTTATGATTTTCTACTGGTTCTCCACCAGTCGTTGGCGTGTAGGAAACAGTATATACCGTGGTATCATATGCTCCAACGATTGTTGCCTCTGCACCTTTCATTCCCGGCATATGATCGGATTCAATAATTGCTTGGCTGCCAACCTCATAAGAAGGGTTGTCCGCTTCTTGTAAGCCTTCGGGAATTTCGCCAGTGCTAGAATGGTTCATACCAGAATGATCCATGCCTTCCATATCTTCATTGGTATCAGATTCCTCCATATCCATTTCATTATTATTAGCCACATTTTCTTCCGTATTAGATTCGGTTTCTGTATTCTCCTCTTCATTTGCACCTGCACATGCAGATAAGATAAGTACTGTGAATATAGTAATTATCCCTATTACGATTTTTCTACTTTGCATTTAAACAATCCCTCCTAATAAAATAAAGCTTGCTTATATTCTAACCAGTAAATTTGCAGATTATATGCAGACCTTGCAAAACGTAAATTACGAATATTTCCAAAATAAATCTCCATTCCTTTTCCAAGTGGATTACAAAAGGTTATAAAAATACAATGTCATTTAATATCAATGACATTTCAGTAGAATAATCCATTTATACTCAACATCTAAATTTAATAGTGATTAGTTTTTACTCCAATTATGCATTATTTCTCGATATTTGTTCGGTATGATAATTGCGACGATAGATTGAATGGCAAGGGAAGGAGGAAAATGTATTAAAGGTAATTTTCTAACTCGTGGTGATTACAACTAAATAACTCATCAGAAATCTAAAATGCAAAAACCGAAATGATATTTTCAACAACTTATACTTGACGAATAAAGGAGCGAACAAATGAAAAAAAGTATATTGACAGGTGCAGGCTTGTTACTAATATTGACGGGTTGCACAAACATCACAACAGAACAACAGTCTGTAGAACAAACTATGGAATCTGGAGAAATGCAACATGAAGAAAATATGGATATGAACCACGGGGACATGGAAGGTATGGAAGAACACATGGACCATGATAATATCCCCCCTCTTCAAGCCTCCAAAGGAACTCAGGAGTTAGTAATACCACCCCTGCTAGAAAAACAGAAGGAATCAGATTTCGATTATGAGGTGGTCGCACAAGAAGGCACGACGCAATTCTTTGATGGCTCTCCAACCAATACTTACGGATATAATGGGAATTTGTTGGGTCCGACTTTACAGTTGAAAGAGGGGGAAACCGTTAAAGTGAAGGTCCGGAATGAATTAAACGAACCAACAACCTTTCACTGGCACGGTCTTGAAGTACCGGGAACTGAGGATGGTGGTCCGAGTGATGTAATTCAGCCGGGGGAAAGTAAAATCGTCACCTTAAAAGCCGATCAGCCGGCAGCGACATTGTGGTATCACCCACATCCACACAAATCGACTGCTGAACAAGTTTTCAAAGGGCTTGCAGGAATGCTCTACGTGGAGGAGACGGATGAAGAAGCTCCTGCTTTGCCACATACTTATGGTGTAGATGATATCCCTCTCATTTTTCAGGATCGTCTCTTTGACGAAAACAAGCAACTGGATTATAAAAATCTGATGAACAGTGATGGAACAATCGGAGATGTATCGCTCGTTAACGGTACGATTAATCCGAAACTGACTGTGACAAAACCGCTGATGCGTTTTCGAATCCTAAACGGCGCGAACGCCCGAAATTACACGTTCCGTTTAAGCAATGGGGCCACATTTACTCAGATTGCTTCAGATGGCGGGTTATTGCATGAACCGGTTGAAATGGATGAGATTACGCTGTCCCCATCGGAGCGCGCTGAAATCCTAATTGATTTTTCAGCGATGGAATCCGATGAGCCAATTGCCATTACTGATGAAGAAGGTAATGCTCTGTTGCCTTTTGATTTGGATATCGACGGCGGAACGGAAGAAATGGAATCCATATCTTGGACCGATGACACTACCTTCCTTAAAGAAGAAGAAAAATCCTTACCGGTCTCCAAGAAGATCGAACTGTTTGGAATGATGGATAAGGTCACCATAAACGGCAAGAAATTCGATCCTGAACGGATTGACTTGCGGCAAAAGAAAGGAGTTTCGGAAGTTTGGGAAGTTTATAACAAGCCAGACGAAATGGGGGGAATGATACATCCATTCCATATTCATGGTACTCAGTTCAAAATCATATCGCGTGATGGAAGGGAACCAGCTCCGAATGAACAAGGGCTGAAAGATAGTGTTCTTATTGAACCGGGCGAACGAGTAAGACTGCTCGTCACCTTTCCAGAAGAGGGAATCTATATGTACCATTGCCATATTCTAGAGCATGAGGATAACGGTATGATGGGGCAAGTAGAAGTATACTAATTTTACGGAATAAACATTAAGAAGGGCTGTACCGATTGTTTTGGATTACGTACAGCCCCTTTTTATTTTGCTGACAATTCATCCTAAAACGTTGGTTAATGCCAAGAGATTTTAGGTATCCTTGAAATAATCTACTGTTGCCTTCGAAAAGTTCCACTAAAAATATTTATATAACAATTTTAATTAACCGTTTATAATATTTTCATATGATATAGTAAAAGTAAATTGGTACTTAAATCACTTTTTTGGTTCAGAGAAAAAGTGAAGTCGAGGTGAGATATTTTGTGTTTTTCCTATAGTTTTATTGAACAACAAACTCATGAAATGTCCAAAAAGATATGGGAAAGCTCCTTATACAAATTAATTAGGGTTGACTTTGCAGGTGGCAACTGTTTTGAAGTCCAAAGTAGATTAAATGATTGGGTAAGTCTTGAAACGGAAATGGGGAACAAGTCCGCTTTAATTACAAAAGTTATTTTGGAGGACTTAGAAGGAAAGCATTATTCTATTGAACCGAATGACAATGGGGTAAGATTTGCAAAAGGAGAAATCACTTATAAAGAGTATAAAATTCTTCAAAAGAAAGGGAATGCTCTTTGGATTACAATTTTTATTGTTGGGATTTTAGTATTTTTTACGTTGATGTCAGTGTTGGTAAAGTTTGTTCTTTAATACTATCTAATTTCTAATGGTTAACATATTGGTTCCCTTAGTGAAAGTAACATTATTTATCCAAATTTGAAACCACCCTCACACCTTATTAAATGTATATTAAAAGGCTGGTCTTCTCTATGAAAACCAGCCTATTTCGTATATTTAGGCAACATCATAGCCTTGTTCTTCAATTGCATCTTTCATGGCATCAACATTTACCTTTGATTCATCAAAAGTAACATCTACTTTTCCAGCTTCTAAATTAACCTCAGCTGCTGATACGCCATCTAATTTTTTCAATGCACCTTCAACTGACATTTTGCAATGACCACAAGTCATACCTTGTACATCTATTGATTTATTTTCCATACTGTTTTCACCTCCTTTAAAGGATGTTTTTATAACTTCACTCGTTTTAGACGGAGTGAGTTAGTAACTACACTTACAGAACTTAATGCCATTGCTGCACCAGCAATCCACGGCGCAAGTAATCCAATTGCTGCAACTGGTATTCCGGCTGTATTATATCCGAATGCCCAGAATAGATTTTGTCGGATATTTCTAATCGTTGCATGACTGATTTTAATTGCCTTCGGTATAAGCAATAGCTCACCACCAAGAATCGTAACATCAGCAGCCTCAATTGCTACTTCTGTACCAGTTCCAATGGCAATCCCAATATCCGCTGTAACAAGTGCAGGTGCATCATTAACACCATCCCCAACCATTGCAACTTTCTTACCTTGTTCTTGGATTGCTTTTACTTTAGCTGCTTTTTCTTCGGGTAATACTTCAGCGATTACCTGATCAATTCCAACTTGTTTTGCTATTGCTTTGGCTGTTCTTTCATTATCACCTGTTAACATAAACACTTCTATTCCTAAATCTTTCAATTGCTTAATAGCCTCTGGAGCCGTTTCTTTTATAGTATCTGCAACAGCAACTGTTCCCCGGTACTCACCATCAATGGCAATCAACATCGCTGTCTTACCATCTGTTTCATAATTTATTAATTTTTCTTCATAACCTGTTGTATCAATTTGATGATCATTCATTAACTTTCTATTACCAACAAGAATGTTTTTTTCAGAAATTGTTGCTTCAATACCATGACCGGGTATCGCTGAGAAATGATCTACATCCAAGAAGTCGATGCTATTCTCTGTAGCGTATGCCACAATAGCTTCTGCAAGTGGATGTTCGGATCCTTTTTCTGCACTAGCCAATAATTGTAATGTTTCTTCGTCACCTGAAAAATCTGTTACTTCCGGCTTTCCTTTTGTGATTGTACCAGTCTTATCAAGCACAATTGCTTCTAATTTATGTGTCCCTTCCAGATGTTCTCCACCTTTAAATAAAATTCCACTTTCTGCTGCTTTTCCTGTTCCAACCATAATTGATGTTGGTGTTGCAAGTCCTAAAGCACATGGACAGGCAATAACAAGTACAGCAATTGCTGCAACTAAAGCAGGTTCTAACTGACCCGGCTCGACTAAAGTAATCCATATAATAAAAGTAAGGATAGCAATACCGACCACTATTGGAACGAAATAACCTGAAATAACATCCGCTAATCGTTGAATTGGCGCCTTTGATCCTTGAGCTTCTTCCACGACCTTGACAATAGATGCAAGGGCCGTATCTTTTCCTACTTTTGTTGCTTCCATTTCAATGGAGCCATTTTTATTAATAGTAGATCCAATTAATTTTGCCCCTGAATCCTTTTCAATTGGAATTGATTCTCCTGTAAGCATGGATTCATCTACCGAAGTTCTACCTTTTACAACCATACCATCTACCGGTATCTTTTCTCCCGGTTTGACAATTAAGCGATCTCCAACGACAACTTCTTCTACAGGAATCATTAATTCTTTACCATCTCTAATTACACGAGCTTCTTTTGCTTGTAAATTAAGCAATTTTGATAAAGCATTTGTTGTTTGACTTTTGGCTCTCGTTTCTAAATATTTACCAAACAAAATTAACGTAATCAAAACGGCACTCGTTTCAAAGTATAGATGTGGCATATATTCTGGATTGCCAATAGTCTTGAATGCTTCGTATAAGCTAAAGAAATAAGCCGCACTTGTACCTAATGCAACAAGTACATCCATGTTTGCTCCACCATTACGTAGGTTCTTATATGCTCCTTCATAAAATTGCCATCCGATGATAAATTGAACGGGTGTTGCTAAAGCAAATTGGAACCAAGGATTCATGAATATATCTGGTATACTCATTCCTAATAAATGAACAAGCATCGTTAATAATAATGGTGCAGATAGGACAGCAGAAATAATTAATTTCTTCTTCATATTTTTTAATTCTTTTTCTTTATATGTTTGTTTGTCTTCGGCTTTTGCCTTTGGTTTTGCATCATAACCAATATTTTTAATTTTATCAATTAGGTCTTTTACATCAACGATTCCGGGATTATATTCAATAGCCGCACTTTCTGTCGTTAAGTTTACAGTTGCAAGTTTCACTCCTTCTTGTTTATTTAATACCTTTTCAATACGGTTAGAGCAAGCTGCACAAGTCATCCGAAAGACATCTAGTTCTGTTTTCTCCGTTAGAACACCGTAACCAACATTCTCTATTTTTTCCGATATATCCTCAATAGAGGTTTTTTCTGGATCATAATCTATCGTTGCCTTTTCTGTTGTTAAATTAACTTGGGCCTTGACCCCATCCGTTTTATTCAAAACCTTTTCAACACGATTAGAACAAGCTGCACAGGTCATCCCTGTTACACCAAGTGTAGTATGATTTGTTTCACTCATAACAATTCCCTCCTTACTTAGAAAACTGCTTCATGACATTCAATAATTCTTCAATGGTTTCCTTACCTTCACCTTGTTTGATAGCATCACTAACACAATGTTTAATATGTCGTTCCGTGATAGAAAATCCTACATTTTTTAATGCCGATTGAATGGCACTTATTTGTACTAAAATATCTACACAATAACGATCATCTTCCACCATTTTCTGTATTCCACGAACTTGACCCTCAATTCGTTTTAAACGATTAATTATTTTTTGCATTTCATCTTTTGTTCTTGGTTTACTCGGATGATCATGTAAGAATTTTTCCTCCAAATGAATCACTTCCTTATCTTTATATATTTACGATACCCCCGTATAGTATTATTGTCAATGGATAAACTTTATATTTTGTTATATTTCCCCTATTATTTAACAATCACATTAAAACGCACTTTCTATTAATATTTTGAGATTCTCTTTCTTCATTATTACCTTTGATTAATATTTGCTGAAATCTGCACAAAAAATGGACATATTTTTTATATGTTATTTAGTGGATAAAACTATTAAAGTCAAAGCGAGTGAATTGATATGTTCGAACTTTTTAATGAAATAGGCATTATGCTAAATGGGCCACTTCAACAAATTGCATATGGATATGAACACATACCGCTGTTATTTGCATTTTTTCTTGGGTTAATTGGCGCTGTTGCTCCTTGTCAGCTAACAGGCAATATCAGTGCAATGACTATTTATGGAAACAGATCATTAGTTGAAAAAGTCCCTTGGTTACACATATTTCTATTTGTTTTAGGTAAAATAGTTGTTTTTTCAATAATTGGTTTAGTAATCTGGTTACTTGGGAAGGAAATACACAGTACTTTAACACAAATGTTCCCGATTCTAAGAAAAGCAATTGGGCCATTACTTATACTGGTTGGTTTATTTATGATAGGTTTATTTGGCTGGAGAAAAACAGGAAAAATGTTTAAAATACCCACTAAATTTAAAGATAGTTATCTAGGAAGCTTTTTAATGGGTGCGAGTTTTACGTTAGCATTTTGCCCTACTATGTTTGTATTATTTATACTAACCTTAATGCCAGTTGTATTAGAAACATCATATGGATTTGTATTACCTTCCGTATTTGGAATTGGAACCTCACTTCCACTTTTATTAATTATTTTTCTTATTTGGTATTTTGGGGCAAGTGGCATTATATTAAAGAGAAGCAGAAAAATAGGGTCACTAGTACAAAAACTTGCAGGAGTTATCATTCTTGTTATAGGTATTCTGGATACTTTAACTTACTGGTAAAAGAGGTCAATTATGTTTAATAAATTATCCTTAAAAATTGGACTATTATTCTTTGTGTTCATGTTAATTATCGAGGTTTTTGTTTATTTTATTCTATATACAAATATAGCAAATGAACGTATTGATGAAGTGATGGATAGTTTATTAGCTCGTGCCAATACACATAGTGCTGTCTTGGAAAATAATCTTGATTCATCAACGTTGGAGCATGTTGCTATCATGGAGTCAGAGTCGGAATTTGCTGTTATTATTACCGATGCCAATGGTAACATCATCATTAATTCCGATCCTGTTGAAAAGGAAATGTTTGAAGTAATTGATCATACGGATTATAAGGATATACCCCGTGTAGGAAAAGTAGTAGAACAACGTTGGTCGGAAAAACAATATATAGCGGTTGATAGCCCCATTACTATTGATGAGGAACATCAAGGGCATGTCTTTATGTTTGCT
Organism: Pseudogracilibacillus sp. ICA-222130; assembly: GCF_037892545.1. Classification (NCBI taxonomy): domain Bacteria; kingdom Bacillati; phylum Bacillota; class Bacilli; order Caryophanales; family Bacillaceae; genus Pseudogracilibacillus; species Pseudogracilibacillus sp. ICA-222130. The sequence goes on along the minus strand of NZ_JBBKBG010000007.1, from coordinate 64,078 downwards.
AATACCAATATTGTAAAAAATATGGTTAATCATTTGAGTGATCAATTTGTCATAGTAGGACTAATCACCATTGTTCTAACCATCTTTACCGTTTTTATTCTTTCTCGTTTTATTACGTTACCATTAATGAAAATGAAAGAAGCCACAGAACAACTAAGCAAGGGGAAAAATAAGGTGCAATTACATATGGAACGAAAAGATGAACTAGGTGAATTAGCTGGTTCTATCATGAGGTTATCTAGTGATCTAGAACGATTAAAAAATGACAGAAATGAATTTTTGGCAAGTATCTCTCACGAACTTAGAACGCCATTAACCTACATAAAAGGGTATGCGGATATCATCAGTAAGCAAGACATAACGGACGAAGATAGAAAAGAATATCTGGATATCATACGGGAAGAAACGGAGCATTTGACAGTTCTAGTTAAGAATTTATTTGACCTAGCTAAAATGGATGAGAATAAGTTTGTAATTAATCGAAAAAGTGTTAGTTTAAGACAACTAATCCAAACGATTGAAGAACGAATTGCTCCAGTAATGGAAGAAAAAAATATTACACTTTCTACTTCATGCCAAGTAAATATCATAGGTAATATTGATCCCGATAGAATCCAACAGGTTTTATTAAATATACTGGATAATGCCAGAAAACATACACCCGATGGAAAGTCTATATCATTAGAGGTAACCCAGAATGATAGGGAAATTACTATAGCTATTTCAGATGAAGGGGAAGGAATTCCAAAAGAGGAATTACCATATCTATTTGAACGGTTATACCGTGTAGAAAAATCGCGTTCCAGAGAAAGTGGTGGAACGGGATTAGGGTTAGCTATTGCAAAAGAAATTATAGAATCTCACGGAGGTACGATTGAAATCGAAAGTGAACTTGGCAAGGGTACAAGGGTTATTGTTCATTTAACAAGAGGTGAATATAATGGTTAAAGCTTTATTAGTAGATGATGAAAAACGAATGTTAGATTTATTAGCATTATATTTGAGACCACATAGTTTTATATGTAAAAAAGCTATTAGTGCTAAAGAAGCATTATCTTTTTTAAAAGAAGAAACTTTTGACATAGTACTTATAGATATTATGATGCCTGAAATGAACGGCTGGGAATTATGCCAAGAGATTAGAAAAGATTCGGACATCCCTATCATTATGGTATCGGCTCGTGAACAGAAAGAGGATATTATAAAAGGGTTAAAATTAGGTGCAGATGATTATGTGACGAAACCCTTTGACGAAGATGAGCTATTAGCAAGAATAGAAGCGGTATTACGTAGAATGAAACCTGCGAGGAAGATTGAAGTACATGGTCTCTTATGGAATGAAGATGAGTTTGAGTTATCATATAAAAATAATACATTAAAGTTAACGCCAAAGGAATTTACCATGCTAGGTTATTTTATGAGAAAACCAAACCAAGTGTTTACTAGAGAACAATTAATTGAATTAATTTGGGGATACGATTCACACACAGAAGGAAGAACAGTTGATTCCCATGTACGGAACATGCGAGATAAAATTCGTCAATCTGGATTTCCCATAGATGATTATTTAATAACTGTTTGGGGTATTGGATATAAATGGGTAAACAAGCCTTCATTATAGGTATAAAAAGGTCTTTAATACATTTATAAAAGAAGACCTTTTGTTTTGACACAAATCTTTTATATAAAATCATAGCCTTATTATACGATACAGGGGTATAGTATGATATAATATGGATAGAAGGATGAATAATACAGAAAATAATAAATATCCATACCAAAGGAGGAGTAATAATGAATAACAAAGGAAATGAAGAGAATCAACACAACCACAATAAGCATAGAGAACATGACCATCATAATCAACATGAGGAACAAAAACATCACAGTCATCAACATCATAATCATGAACATGAAGATATGCATGGTCATCACAAACATGGACATGAAGAACACAAAAATCACGACCACAGTCATGATCATAGTAATCAACATCATGAACATAGTGGACATCATGGGCATGGTGGACATGGCGGACATCACGAACATATGGTAGAAGATTTTAAGAAACGTTTTTGGATATCCTTAGTTTTATCAATTCCTATTTTATACTTATCTCCAATGATACAAATGCTAATTGGATATGAAGTGAATTTTACAGGTGATACTTTCTTACTGTTCTTGCTTTCCACGATTGTCTTTTTCTATGGTGGGAAACCATTTTTACTTGGTGCGTGGGATGAGTTAAAAGAGAAATCTCCTGCAATGATGATGTTAATTTCTTTAGCTATCATCGCCGCTTATGTATATAGCACACTAACAGCATTCTTTATCGAAGGTAGTGATTTCTTCTTTGAACTAGCCACTCTTATTGTAATTATGTTGCTAGGGCATTGGATAGAAATGAAATCTCTTATGGGTGCTTCAAAGGCGTTGGAAGAGCTGATCAAATTAATGCCAAAAGAAGCACACAAATTAGATGAGTCTGGAAATTTGGTTGAAGTAACAGTCGAAGATTTAAAACCGGGCGATCAGATCTTAGTTAAATCTGGTGAAAAGATTCCAATTGATGGTGAAATTTACGAAGGAGAATCTACCGTCGATGAGTCAATGCTTACAGGAGAATCAGTCCCTGTTGAAAAAGGACCCGGAATGCAAGCAATTGGCGGTGCAGTAAATGGTGACGGAGTTTTAAAAATTAAGGTTAGTAAAACAGGAAACGATACCTATCTTTCCCAAGTTATTAAATTAGTAAGCGATGCAGAAAAGTCGAAATCAAAGGCTCAAGGTTTTGCAGATATTGCTGCTAAATGGTTATTCTATGTTGCTCTTGTAGTAGGGATTATAACCTTTGCTGTCTGGTGGACAAACGGAAACCTAGATTTTGCTCTAGAACGAATGGTAACCGTTTTAATAATTGCTTGTCCACACGCACTTGGCTTGGCAACACCATTAGTAACATCTAGATCTACTTCCATTGCAGCCAAAAATGGTTTGTTAATTCGAAATAGAGTAGCATTTGAAAGTGCATTCAGATTAGACCGAATAGTGTTTGACAAAACGGGAACCCTTACGGAAGGAAACTTCGGTGTAACAGATATTCTTCCAAGCAAGGGAGTTAGTGAAGAAGAATTATTGAAATTAGCTTATTCTGTTGAAACACAATCAGACCATCCAATTGCTAAAGGAATTGTGAAAGAAGGAAATGATCGTAATTTAAAACCCCTTGATGTAAAGGATTATCAGAATTTAACTGGGAAAGGGTTAGTAGCTAAAATCGGTGATGCAGAAATTGCTGTTATTAGTCCCGGTGCTATGAAAGCAAATAAAATTTCTTTTGATGAAAAAATTTATGACCAACTGGCTTTACAAGGGAAAACAGTCGTATTTGTTCTTAAAGATAATGTCTTACAAGGAATGATAGCCCTAGCTGATATCATCCGTGAATCTTCTTATAAAGTTATTAAAGAATTAAATGACCGTGGCATAGAGACGGTTATGATGACTGGTGACAACACACGTGTAGCAAATTATGTAGGAGAAAAATTAGGTATTTCCAAAGTCATCGCTGAAGTACTTCCCCATGAGAAATCAAATAATGTGAAGTATTTAAAACAAAATGGAAAAAAAGTGGCGATGATTGGAGATGGAATTAATGATGCCCCCGCCTTAGCGGAAGCTGATTTGGGAATTGCTATTGGTGCAGGTACAGACGTTGCGATTGAAACAGCTGATGTCATACTAGTTAACAGTAATCCAGTAGACATTTTAAATATCATTAAATTGTCTAAGGCAAGTCGCAGGAAAATGGTTCAAAATTTAGGATGGGCTGCTGGGTATAACATTGTTGCTATTCCTTTAGCTGCAGGTGTATTGTACAATGTTGGGTTTGTCATAACCCCTGCCGTCGGAGCCGCAGTTATGTCACTCAGTACCATTATTTGTGCAATAAACGCTCAATTATTAAAAATCGATTAATAGAAACAAATAGTTTATGTTTGGCTAAGCATGTATGGTATTGCTTAGCCTTTTATTTTTCTGTAGGTAAATTTCTGTTCATAAATAGTACAAAGAATCTGCTTAATTTCTGCAAACTTGTAACGTAATCTAACAGAGAGTGTCTTTAGATAATACCACCGTTATACTATATTTCTATAAGGAGTGATACATACTTATGAGTTTGGAGGAAACAAAAAAGAAGAAGAAAAATAAAAGGAAAAACAGATTAATTTTTAGAACTTCTATATTAATTGTAATGGTTGGAGCTATTATATTTGCATTAGTGTCCAATATACAAGCGGATAAAACCATTTATCAAGTCGGAGATGAAGCACCTGACTTTGAATTAAAGCAAATTAATAAAAATAATGAATTAGAAACTATACGACTAAGTGATTTTAAAGGGCAAGGTATTATGCTGAACTTTTGGGGTACTTGGTGTAAACCGTGTGAAGAAGAAATGCCTTACATGCAAGAGCTTTATCCCGTATATAAAGAAAAAGGAATTGAAATCATTGCAGTTAGTTTGGATAATACAGAATTGGTTGTAGATCGATTTATTGATAAATATGATCTAACCTTTCCAATTCCCCATGATAAAACAGGAGAAGTCAGGGATTTATACAAAATAGGACCAATTCCAAGTTCCATATTCATTAATCCGGATGGGGAAATTCAAAGGATTGTAAATGGGGCCTTATCATTAGAAAGTTTGGAGAGTTACTTTAAAGAAATATTACCAAAACAATAGACTACGATTTTCTAATAAAGGGGGATAAAATTTTTGAATGAAATAAATATATTTCTAGCTTTTGGTGCTGGTTTCCTTTCTTTTATTTCACCGTGTGTATTACCACTATATCCGGCATTTTTATCTTATATTACCGGAATGAGCGTAAGTGAGATAAATGAAGAAAATAAAAAAATGAATAAAAAAGCTCTTTTACATACCGTTCTATTTTTACTAGGGTTCTCAAGCATTTTTATTATGATTGGTTTTACCACCTCTTATATATCGGAATTCCTATTAACCTACCAAGATGCCATTAGACAAATTGGGGCTATTTTAATCATTTTCTTTGGACTAGTAATTGTTGGAGTATTTAATTTTAAATTTCTAATGAAGGACAAAAAAATAACATTCAAAAATCGCCCCGGAGGTTATGTTGGTTCTTTTATAATAGGAATGGCATTCTCTCTTGGATGGACTCCTTGTACCGGTCCAATATTAGCTATTGTGTTATCATTAGCTGCAACCAACCCCGATGTTGGTATGATTATGATGATTAGCTATGTTTTAGGCTTCTCTATTCCGTTTCTTTTATTGGCATTCTTTATTGGTAAATTAAAGTGGATTAGAAAACATAACCTTAAATTAGTTAAAATAGGCGGATACGTTATGATCTTTATGGGTGTAGCACTGTTCTTTAACTGGATGACTAAATTAACTTCATTTTTGGCTGGTTGGTTTGGTTTTTATGGATTTTAAATATACTTTCCATAATTTCTCTATTACATTTGCACAATAATGCACATTTGAGTATTATAATACGTTTTATAGATTTTGTTATAATGTAGAAAATCGTTTAACATAGTAATTGATAATAGCATTTAACTAATTAGATGAAAGAGGAGTCGAATAATATGAAAAAAGGATTATTGGCAGTAATTGGATTATTACTTATTTTAATAGTTGCTGCTTGTAGCGAAAGTGAAAGTACATCAAACGAAAACGAACCACAAGATATCAAGAAAGTGGTCCAAGAATACAGCATCGGGGATACTGATGATGTGTCTGCTTCTATTACTTCTGACGAGCTTATTGTAACTGATAGTGATAATAAAGAGACTACCTACAATCTTCCCGAAGACGAGTTCTTTGTTTCCATCGCACCATTTGTTGAGACAACACACCCTTGTACTAATCATAGCTTAACTGGTTGCCAAGGAGAATTAGTAGAAAAGGAATTTGATGTTTATATTGAAGACGAAGAAGGCAATGTTGTTGTTGATGAAACCATGACTTCATTAAAAAATGGATTTATTGATTTTTGGTTACCACGTGACAAAACATATAACGTGAAGATTCAATATGATGGAAAAACAGCTGAATCTGAGATTTCTACATTTGAAGGGGACAATACTTGCATAACAACAATGCAGTTAATTTAGTCTGGTTCCTCACAAATCCTTTTAACACAAAATATAATCATTTAAAGCAAATAGGAAAATGGATATAAACTTTTATAATAATATTTCTAACAGAACCGAGTCTTATCAAAGATAAGCCACTCGGTTCTGTTTTCTTAATTTACTATTTAATGTCTAATTAAATATTGAATATTAAAATCAAGTGGATCAATATAACTTAATATCAGAAATAATATTGCAATGGTAAAAATCAATAAGAATGGATGTTTAAAAAAGGAAAAGGTTTCTTGGTTAGCTTGTTTACGAATTGATTCTTCTGCTGTATATAAAACAAGTAATAAAATCATTGTTATCATCAAAGCCATTATATTGATGATTGCATTTGGCCTTGTCATAGCTACCATGTCTCCTAGCATTGCTCCCATCATTCCCCCATTAGTCCAGATAGTATTCCGTCAATGACAGCAGGTAGACCAATAGGTATTCCTGCAAGAAACCCAACAACCACTCCAATTAATATAGAGTAAACTGTTGATTGAAACAAATCACCATGAAAAGCCACTCCTAGAATGGTTCCTATTAAAATCCCCACCGACATCCCTAATGACATAGAAATCAACATCCCGTTCATTTTTGTTAGCCATTTTCGGTGATTCGTCACATATATTATGGTTGTTACAACTTGGGTGGTACACAACAAAAGTATAAAAAGTAAAGAAATTGACATTATTACAACTCCAATCATAGTATGTATGTCCACTTTTATTGTATTCACTGTTGGATTGCAATATGATATACCCCTATAGGGTAGAAGGATTAACCTTATGAAACAGTATATAGAAGGTTTGATTTAGTTAGCCAAGCCTAGTTCCTAATTAGCAGAACAAACACCATGATCAGTTTTAGGTCATTTTTAGATCGGGTAAATATTTCAGATGAAATATTATACTTTAAGTTAGATTAGCTTCCTATTATCCTGTTAAATTTAAAATCACAACTTCTAAATGTTCTCCATAAAATCTCGATAATTTTTAGGTATGATTTATTTAAGAAAGGAGATGTAATAAATGAAAAAATTATTAATAGGTATTTTAACCGGAGCCGTACTATTAGGAAGTGCTTCATTTGTTGCGGCCGAATCAAATGGAAGTGGAATCTTAAACTTTGAGGAGATGAAACCACATATTGAAGAAATGCATCCTAATTTATCACCAGAACAGCAGGAAGAAATGTTCAACAACTGTCATGGCGAAAATGGTATGATGCAAAACAATACTGAATTCCGTGATACGATGCATGATTTATAGTTTAAAGAGGTGTTCCCGTATGGTTGGGATGATGAGTATGAAGGTTCATGGGTTACTGGGATGGATACTTAACCTTGCATCCATCGGTATTGTTGTGTATTATGCCATCAAATTAGCATTGAAAAATAATCATAAAAATTAATAGTAACTTACAATCCCTTTTAAGTGGTAAATGTCCCCTTAGTTGGACGACAACTAATTGACCATTTAGATAATAATAAAGAAGCCGCCACCCTTTGATCTGCTAAATCAAAATAAGGGTGACGGTTCGCTATGCAAAGTAAATACATTTTTGTTTATCCAGAAATAATTCATTCAGAACAACATTATCATGCTAACTAAAAATGCCAGCAGCATTCTCGGTATTTTTAAGATGTTTGATTTCTAGGATTAAAATTTGCCCCATTTGTTAAATTAGGAATGAAAATAAAGCGTTGAATGTACCATTCTCAAACATGATATAAATCCCTAGCCCTATAAATACAATAGGGACAATCCAACGTTCATATTTCTCAATTTTTTCTGATACAAAATCCAAAGAAGCTAAGCGATAGCTGACATAACATAGAACCCCAACCATAATGAAGAAGACAATACTAGCAATAAGTATTTCAACCGTGTTTAATGCCGTGAAATAAGGTATATAAATAGAAAAGTCATCTGCACTGGAAGACAGCACAATAAATATGACTGTTATATACAATTTATTAAACCGATTTGAGGAAAATAAAGATAATATATTGCTTTCATCTTCATCCTCCTCTCCCTTGATCCAAATCTTAATCCCCAGATAAAGTGGAATAAGCCCTAGAAGACCTAAAACCCATTGCTGAGGGATTAACCATGTAATACCTAGAGCTACTAAAAGACTGGCAGCTATAATAATTGCCGTACCTATGTATTGTCCAATCCATATATGTTTCGCTTGTCCTTTTTTTATTTGTGAAAACAAAAGGATTAAAATAATAAGATAATCAATCCCTGTTGCTACATAAACTGCAGCCGCAGTAAGTGCCGTTGTAATCATTTTTTTCATCTCCAATATTTCAGGATTGGGCTTTTCAATAAGAAGAAAAGCCCTGAGATTGCAAATTTAGTTAATATTTATCTTCTTCCACTCGCATTAGTCTTAAACCATTCAATGCTACTAAAAGAGTTGCTCCCATATCTGAAAGGATGGCAATCCAAAGTGTTAGCCAACCGGGGATAACCAATAATAAGGCAATGAATTTAATTGCTAATGCGAAGGTGATGTTTTGCTTAATTATAGTAAGTGCTTTTCGGCTTAGTTTCACAGAAAATGGAAGTTTTCTTAAATCATCTCCCATTAAAGCTACATCTGCTGTTTCAAGGGCAGTATCTGTCCCTGCTCCACCCATTGCAATTCCAACTGTAGAGGCAGCTAACGCAGGGGCATCATTGACACCATCCCCAACCATCGCTACGTTGCCATATTTAGATCTCAATTGTTTAATAAATTCTAATTTATCTTGAGGCAATAGTTCTGCTTGAATATCCGTTACCCCAACATGACCTCCAATTGCATTGGCTGTACCTTTGTTGTCACCTGTAAGCATGATGGTTTTTTTGATTCCAAGTTGATGTAACTTTTGAATGATTTCCTTGCTGGATTCACGTACTTCATCGGCTACTGCAATGACAGCAAGTATTTCTTTTTCAGTTCCAACCATCATTGCGGTTTTACCTTGATTTTGTAGGTTCTTAACAATTTGCTCTTGTTTATTATTAAAGTCAACTGACAGATTCTCAAATAATTTCGGATTTCCAATGTAGTAAGTCGTACCGTTGATAGTCCCCTTAATTCCTTTTCCTGTGATAGAAGAGAAATCATCCACGATTACATGAGTGTAGGAAATGTTCTCCTCATCTGCTTTTTTCATAATAGCTGAAGCTAGAGGATGCCCGGAACGATATTCTAATGCAGTAATGATAGACAACATATCTTCTGCATTTACCTGATTGTTCAACATTTTAAAATCTGTTACAACTGGAACTCCTTTTGTAAGTGTACCCGTTTTATCAAAAGCTATTGCTTTTAAAGCACCCATTTCTTCTAGATAAATTCCGCCTTTGATAAGCACACCTTTTTTAGCTGCATTTCCAATTGCTGAAACAATAGAAATAGGAGTTGAAATAACTAATGCACAGGGACAACCAACGACCAATACTGCTAGCCCTTGATAAACCCAAGTTCCCCAGCTGCCACCAAATAATAATGGTGGTACTACAGCTACCAGCCCTGCGATAATCATAATAATAGGCGTATAATATTTTGCAAATTTATCTACAAACGCTTGAGAAGGCGCGCGTTCCCCTTGAGCTTCTTCAACAAGGTGAATGATTTTGGAAATTGTTGTATCTTCAACAAGCTTTGTTACTTTAACTTCAAGTATTCCCTCTTCGTTTAATGTACCTGCAAAAACTTCATCATCCACTGTTTTCTCAACTGGGACTGACTCGCCTGTAATAGTTGCTTGATTAACAGCCGAGTAACCATGTACTACTACACCATCCATAGCAAGCTTTTGACCGGGTTTCACAATCATAATATCGCCAACAGCAATATCATCAACATGAATCATCATTTCTTGCCCATTTCTTCTAACAAGCGCCTCTTTCGGAGCAATATCCATTAAAGATCGAATTGATTGTCTTGCTCGGTCCATAGAGAAACGTTCTAAAGCTTCACTAATTGCAAAGAGAATAACAACAATTGCACCTTCTGCCCATTCTCCAATAATAGCTGCTCCAATAATAGCCACTGTCATAAGAGTTTTCATGTCAAATTCAAAATGTAGTAAGTTTTGAAACCCGACTTTAAAGAGTGAATATCCCCCAATAACGATGGCTGCTGCAAACAATAGGGAAGTAATAATATTTTCTTCCCCATTAACAAACTGAGAGATATAACCAAAAACGATTAATAAAGAAGCGTATAGTAATGTGCTGTGTTTTTTATAAAATGGCTCTTTCTCTTCTTTAACCTCTTGTTTCTCTTCCCTTAATGGTTTATCTGGAGCGACTTTAAGGTTTTCAAAAGCACCAGCTTTTTCTAATTCCTCGATAGTTGTATTCCCATATACCTCAATTTTAGATGCACCAAAATTTACTTTTGCATCATGAACCCCTGATAATTTTTTTACATTCTCTTCGAATTTACCCGCACAATTGGCACACGAAAAGCCTTCAACCCGATACACATTTTTATCCTGATGAACAACAATTGGTGTTTGCCGTTTTGGTTTTTCAGGCATTACTTTAAGATTTTCAAAAGCTCCTGCTTTCTCTAATTCTTCAACAGTTGCATCACCATACACGGTTATTTTAGATGCGCCGAAATTTACTTTTGCGTCTTGAACATTGGGTAGTTTCTTAACATTTCTTTCAAATTTCTCTGCACAATTAGCACATGAAAAGCCTTGTACTCGATAGGAAGTCATTTCCATTTCTGATCGTTCGGCCTGTTCAGACATTTACCTCCACCTCTTTCTTATGTGTTAATGCAATCATCATAATTTGTTTGATATGTTCGTCGTTTAATGAGTAAAAGGAAAGCTTTCCTTCTTTTCTATAGTTGACAATCCTTTGCTTATAAAGTGTTCGTAAATGATGAGAAGCATTAGCAACTGTAACGCCTAAGATATTAGCTATATCACAAACACATAGTTCATCTTCCTGACACAAAGCATAGGTGATTTTTGCTCTATTTTCGTCGGCAATTGCTTTTAACATTTGAGAAACACCTGAAATATCTACTGTTTGTAGATCACCCTGTATTCGATTAACCTTTTCCTCGTCATAACAAAAAATTTCACAAGTATCTTTCTTATTCAATTCATCACCTCATTCAAGTATTCGCTTGATTATATAATAACTTTTTCCAGCGCAACATTCAAGCATATACTTGAATGAAATAAAAAAGAAATGGGTATTTCCAATTCTAAAAAGTACTTCTTCAATTTCCCATTTAAGTCAAACAATCACATAAGGTCCCATTTCTCTTATCTAGTATTTCATTGTAATATCAGTATGAAGGAGGATTAGATATGGATATATCAAGAGTTGCAATTTATGCTCGTGTAAGCACAGAAGAACAGGCAAAAGAAGGTTTTAGTATAGCCGCGCAACTTCAAACACTTCGGCAATATGCTCAAATTTATAACTGGGAGGTGATTGATGAATATGTCGATGAAGGAATTAGTGGTAAATCCGTAAAAGGACGGCCTGAAATGAAAAGACTAATTAAAGATGTAGAGAATGAGAGATTTGATGCTGTAATAGTTTGGAAAATTTCCCGACTTTCAAGAAATATGCTAGAAACACTCATGATTCTAGATAAGTTTGAAAAATACAACGTGAAATTTATATCCTACTCAGAAAACTTTGATACCAGTAGTCCTATAGGTCGTTTAGTACTTCAAATTATGGCCTCAATCGCTGAAATGGAGCGAAATACATTAGCGGAAAACGTTAAGCTTGGGATGAAACAGAGAGCTTTGGAAGGGAGATGGAACGGCGGGGTTGTATTTGGATATGACACTGTTAAGAAGGAGCTAGTTATCAATGAAAAGGAAGCTGAAGTAGTACAGTTAATCTATCATATGTATGCAAATGGCAAAGGGCTTAGAGCGATTTCTAACCACTTAAATAAAGCTGGGTATAAAACCAAGCGTAATCGTTATTTCTCCATCAATGGAGTAGCACAAATCTTAGACAATGTGATATATAACGGTAAAATCAGTTGGCTAAAATTTGAAAATTGGGAGTCCAAACGAAGAAAAGGGAAAAACCCGAATCCCATCCTTGTAGAAGGAAAACATGAACCTATTATTTCGGACGAACTATGGAGCGTTGTACGAGCAAGAAGAAAAAGTAAATCGTTTAAACAGCGTCAATCAAACGAGCCATTTTTACTTAGTGGCCTTTTACGCTGTCCTGATTGTGGCCAAGGGATGGTTCCCTCGATTACAACATATACACGTAAAGATGGAACGAAACGAATACATCGTTATTACGTCTGTAGCGATTTTCATAATAAAGGATCTGCTGCTTGTAAAGCTAATTCTATTAAGGCATATGAAGCAGAAGATACGGTTATCAAGAAAATTGAACATTTTAGTTCTAATAAGAAGAGATTATATAAGACGATCACTGACATAAGTTCAAGTTCTGCTCATTCGATAAGTAAGCTTAACAAAGAATTAGAAAAGATTGAAATACGATTAAAAGAGATTGAACAATTACAGGCAAAGTATATGGATACCTTTGAGAAAAACACTCTCCCTGTTGATATTCTACAAGAACGGTTACAAAAGGTCTCGAATGATAAAAGGGGGTTAGAACAAAAGAAAAATGAGATTATAATACAATTAGGATCTATCGATTCAAAAGTAATCCAACCAGATTTGATTGAAAATTTACTGAAAAAATTCTTATCAGTATATAGGAAGACATCTAGGGAAAATAAAAAACAATTACTTCAGTTGTTAATCGATAATATCTCAATCAAGCAAATAGATAAATCTAGAACCATAAAAAACATAGAACTTGAATTTGATTTTACTGAACTGAATATATCGAAAACCTTTATACTAATCCACTTGTTGTATCGAGAAACGGATAATGAACATACATTTTCAATACCCGCTTCCGATAAAGAATTACCACCTTATCTACAACAGTTTTTGCCTCTATTTGTGGTACGGTTCCCCCCTCATAATCTTAAACCCTCTATACACTTGCTCTAATAAAATAAGTTTCATCAATTGATGTGGGAAGGTCATTTTGGAAAACGAAAGTCTCATATTCGCTCGTTTTAGGACATCGTCACTTAAACCGTTGGAACCACCAATCACGAACGCGATCGAACTTTTTCCGTGGATGCCCAATGTCTCTATTTCTTTTGCAAGTTGCTCGGAAGAAAATTGTTTCCCTAAAACATCTAATGCAATCACATATTGGCCATCTTTTATTTTGGATAAAATTTTCGTACCTTCCTTATGTTTTACTTCTAAGAGTTGTTTTTCACTTAAATGTTCAGGGGCTTGTTCATCTGCAATTTCATGAAATGTTAATTTACAATACGCTTGCAACCTTTTAGTAAATTCCTCTATCCCTAATTTTAAATATTTTTCACGTACTTTTCCTACTGAAATTATTGATATATTCACTTTTATTCCTCATTTCAACGTACTTTATCACATAACATCATTATACAAAAGGTATCTTAAAAAAGGGAGGAATTGATGTGCATATTTTTTACAAATTATCTTGATTGTTAATGGATAAAAAAGGGAAGAATAAGCATAGAAATAAAATTTTTGCATATAATTGTGACGAGTTTTTGAAAACGAATACAATTAATGTAAAAAGATGTATAAAAGTTGTATGATAAGAAAAGGATACGATTTGGATGAAGAGAGACAATAGGGTGATAATAAGATGGATAAAACAATTAGTGTAGAAAGGCTTGTTCGTGTTTTTAAATTAAAAGTATTAACGGAGGCCAACTATTTAGATAGAGAAGTGACAAGGGCTAATGCAAGAAGACCTGGACTTGAATTTACAAAGTTTATGGAATATTTTCCGACTGGGCATGTATTTGTACTAGGAGAAAATGAAATTCATTATTTAAAATCATTACCAGAGGAAGAACGAGATGAACAGGTAGCAACATTAGTGAAATATGGACCACCTAGCATTATCGTCACGGATGGAAGAGATGATTTGGAGTATTTACCGAAATATTGTAAACGACACCATATTCCGCTTCTCGTTACAGAAGATACAAACTATGAGTTCATTCGAAAAATTGATAATTTCTTAATTAAAGAATTGGCACCGGAGATCGCTATTCATGGGGTATGTGTCAATGTATTTGGTATTGGCGTGTTAGTCCGAGGTGCTTCGGGTGTAGGAAAAAGTGAAACAGCCCATTCATTAGTCGGTAGAGGCCACCGCTTAGTCGCAGATGACATTGTCGTCTTAAAAAAATTAAGCCCACGTACATTACTTGGCACACATAACGGGACGAATAAGGAACTACTATCTTTACGTAGTATTGGATTGTTGAATGTTGTGCGCATGTATGGACGTAGTGCGTTTCAAGATGAGTCGAGAATTGCATTAGATATCGAATTGACGAAGTGGAAAGAAGACGAATTGTATAATGATTTGGAAGTAGAAACGAAATATACAGAGTATTTAGATGTAAAAATTCCATCGATTGAAATCCAATTGAAACCTGGACGTGATGTTGTTGGACTTATTGAAGCGGCCGTCAATAATTGGTACTTAAAACAACAAGGATATAGTGCAAAAGATGAATTTATTAAGCGAATCGAAGAAGAAATTGATGCCGAATAAAATAGGAAAGACCGTTATACAGCAGCGTGATGGAATGAACAAATAAATGAAATGAAACTTCTATAAAAGGTGGTTTATGGAAGTTTCTTTTTTATTTTTTACATGAAAAGGAAGAAATGTACACCATTGTAATGCTAAATAAGAAAACCTCTCTAAACAGTTCAAAACATAGACGATATGCGATATAATAGATAGGAAATCTAACGAAGGGATTTAACGCCAAATGAGCTATCAAGCACTGTACCGCACGTACCGACCGAGAACATTTGAAGATGTTGTTGGACAATCGCATATTACACAAACATTGCAAAATGCTATTTCAACTGGTAAGTTTTCACATGCTTATTTGTTTTCAGGCCCTCGTGGAACGGGAAAAACGAGTGCAGCGAAGATTTTTGCACAAACGATTAACTGTGAGAAAATGCCTACAACAGAACCTTGTAATGAATGTGCTAGTTGTAAAGGGATTTTAGATGGTTCGATTCAAGATGTCATCGAAATCGATGCTGCATCTAATACAAGTGTCGATGATATTCGTGATATTCGAGAGAAAGTAAAATATGCTTCAAGTGTCGTACCATATAAAGTATATATTATTGATGAAGTGCATATGATTTCGGTTAACGCATTTAACGCCCTTTTAAAAACGTTAGAAGAACCACCTGCACATGTCGTATTCATTTTAGCGACGACAGAACCGCATAAAATTCCACTGACCATTATCTCAAGATGCCAACGCTTTGATTTTAAACCAATTCATAATAAAGTAATCATAGAACGTATGAGAACTATTATGGAGAAAGAGGCTGTAAATATTACAGATGAAGCGTTAGAGCAAATCGCACTTGCCGCAGAAGGTGGAATGCGTGATGCGTTAAGCTTACTAGATCAGGCCATTTCATATAGCGATGGGCAAATTGAAATAAAAGATGTTTTAACCGTAACAGGTGGCGTATCGCAAGATGTACTAACGAATATTGCACATACGATGTATGAACGAAATTCGGAAGAGACATTACGTTTATTTGATGAGATGGTTGAGCATGGAAAGGATCCAGGTCGTTTCGTATTTGACTTTATTTATTTCTTGCGTGACGTCTTGTTTTATAAAGCAACACCTAAGCTACAAGATCATTTAGAGCGAGCGATTGTGACAGAATCATTTCAGCAGTTAACAGATCAAGTTGATGTAGGGTGGATACAGCATGCCATCGTACAGTTAACAGAATGTGAACAACAAATTAAGTGGACGACAAGTCCAAAAGTGTTTGTAGAAGTAACATTATTAATGATTGCAAATGAACAAAAAAAAGAGCCTGAAGTTGTTCAGCAAGCAGTGCCATCACATGAAATAAAACAGCTAACAGAACGATTACACGCGTTAGAAGAACAGTTGGCAAATATGAAACATGAAGGTGTGCAACAGGCGCCACCGAAAGAACGACGAAAACCGATGGCAAAACAACCAAGCACATTTAAAGTGCCACATGAGCAAATTCGTTCTGTATTAGATAATGCTAGTAAAGCAGATATCGTGAAAATTCGTAATGAATGGGCGAATTTCTTAGATCAATTAAAGGCAGCAAATCCACAAGCACATGCGACAATACAGAATACAAATCCTGCTGCAGCATCAACAGATGCGATTATTGTTGCATTTAGATATGAAATTCATTGTTCTTTATTTATGGATCATAAAGGATTGGCTGAATCTATTTTAGCGAATGTACTTTCTAACCATGTACGTATCATTCCAATACCAGAGGAAAATTGGCTACAAGTACGTGAAGAATATATTCAAAATAAGGGAGCCAATCATACAGATGCTAATTCGAAGGAAGAGCAAGAAGAACAAGAAGTAGAACCTCATATAGAGCAAGCACAGCAGCTCTTTGGGGAAGATGTGGTGGAAATACAAGAATAAATTATATATTTTTAGGAGGAGTTATTTATGAAAGGTAATATGGGAAATATGATGAAACAAATGCAGAAAATGCAAAAACAAATGTTAAAGGCTCAAGAGGAGTTATTAGTGAAGGAATTTACTGCAT
Source organism: Pseudogracilibacillus sp. ICA-222130 (assembly GCF_037892545.1). Taxonomy (NCBI): domain Bacteria; kingdom Bacillati; phylum Bacillota; class Bacilli; order Caryophanales; family Bacillaceae; genus Pseudogracilibacillus; species Pseudogracilibacillus sp. ICA-222130. The sequence goes on along the minus strand of NZ_JBBKBG010000007.1, from coordinate 47,184 downwards.
CTGTTGGTGGTGGAATGGTAACAGTGACAGCTGATGGAAGTAGAAATGTTACTGGAATTAGTATAAATGAAGAAGCAGTAGACCCAGACGACGTAGAAATGTTAGAAGACTTAGTTTTAGCAGCAATTAATGATGTGATGAAACAAATTGAAACAGAAACAGAACAAACGATGGGTAAATTTACAAAAGGCTTAAACATGCCAGGAATGTTCTAATTTATTTTATCGCCTTTAGGAGGCATCATCATGTATTATCCAGAACCAATATCGAATTTAATTGATAGTTTCACTAAATTGCCAGGTATCGGTCCGAAAACAGCTGTCCGTCTGGCTTTTTTCGTCATCGATATGAATGACGATGATGTAGTAGATTTTGCTAAAGCTTTAGTAAGTGCAAAGCGGGAATTATCTCACTGTGCGATTTGTGGCCATATAACAGATAAAGAAACATGTGCTATCTGCACAGATCCTTCAAGAGATGATAGCATTATTTGTGTAGTGGAAGATTCACGTGATGTGATCGCGATGGAAAAAATGCGTGAATTTAATGGAAGGTACCACGTTTTACATGGATCTATTTCCCCGATGGATGGAATTGGGCCGGAAGATATCAATGTTCCTAGCTTAATCCAACGATTAAAAGATAATAATGTGGAAGAAATTATTTTGGCGACAAATCCAAATATTGAAGGGGAAGCAACGGCAATGTATATTTCGCGTCTCGTGAAACCGTCGGGAATTAAAGCTTCTCGTATTGCGCATGGTTTGCCGGTTGGTGGAGACTTAGAATATGCAGATGAAGTAACATTAGCAAAATCATTAGAAGGTCGACGCGAGTTATAACGAGACAAAAGTAAATTTTATAAGGTGGAAACGACTGAGTAAAACCTTTCTTTATCTCAGTCGTTACGACCGAATTTTGCAATATATATTATATTCAAAACGACAGGTGATGTTACATGAGAAGAAAAAAGTATAAAGTAATTGCCGACCAAGCGTTATTAGATGCAATTTTTAATGCGGAAAAAGAATGGAAACATTTACGCCGTATCGTGGAAAATAGTATCGATCCGTTGTTAGAAACAGAGCAACATATGAAATTAGCAGAAGCAAAATATATGTTTTTATTAAAAGAAGCAAAAAGAAGAAAAGTGAGTGTCCTACAGTATTAGCGGGTATTTGTTCTATTTCTTCTCTCTCTTTCATATATTGATGAAAAAGGGAAGAGGGAGAGAAGCATGAATACGATTACCGTTACCATTGTAGGGCTTTTTATTTTTATCTTATTTTATATGATTGTACGAGCACCAAAAGGGGCAATGTCGTTTGTAGGAAAGGGAGCTGTTCGCTTAACGATTGGTTTGTTGCTGTTGTTTTTCTTTAATGTATTTGGTGGTCAATTAGGGCTACATATTCCTATTAACATATTTACCGTTGTAGTTACGACGGTACTAGGTCCTTTAGGCATTATATCTATTGCTGCGGTTCATATTTTTGTCTTGTAAGAATTTTTCATAGAAAATATTTATAGAGAAAGCAGGAAAACGTCCTTGATTATTTAAATATATGAAGAAATCATGGTACAATAGAAGGAAGGAAAGGAAGTATTTTTATAGAAATATAATCGTCTGTAACCAATACGTGTAAGATGATGGATGTAAAGGGAGCTAAGGTTGTGGAACATAACTTTATTACTATTGAAGGTGGCGAAGGAGCAGGGAAAACAACTGTTATAAAGCTTGTAGAGGAAAGACTTAAGCAAGCTGGATATGAAGTGTTAGTAACGAGAGAGCCAGGTGGAATAAGTACATCTGAAAAAATAAGGGAGATCATATTACATTCTCCACCAAACGAGATGGAAGAAAGGACCGAGGCGTTATTGTTTGCAGCGGCCCGACGCCAACATTTAGTACAGAAGGTAAAGCCAGCCATTGAAGCTGGAAAAATTGTTCTATGTGACCGGTTCCTTGATAGTAGTCTTGCTTATCAAGGGTATGCACGTGGTATTGGCATAGACGAAGTATATAAAATAAATGAATTTGCAATTGACACATATATGCCAGCATTAACGATCTTCTTTGATATTACACCCGAAGAAGGGTTAAAAAGGATCCATGCGAATGAGAAACGAGAAGTAAATCGTTTAGACTTGGAAAAAATAGATTTTCATCAAAGGGTATATGATGGTTATCAGTTGTTATTACAGCAATTTTCAGACCGTATCCAATCAGTGGATGCGATGAAGACAATCGAAGAAGTGACAGATGAAGTATATACAAAAATTATTACTCATTTGAAAGGAGTGGCTTCAAGATGAAATTAATTATTGCCGTAGTCCAAGATAAAGATTCGAATAGACTAATTAACGCGTTAGCGGAAGAAAACTTCCAAACGACAAAATTAGCAACGACAGGTGGATTTCTAAAAGAAGGTAACACGACTTTAATGATCGGATGCCAAGATGAACATATTGATGATGCATTACGTATTATTAAAGAAAATTGTTCACAACGCGAACAAATGGTAGCACCAATTTCACCGATGGGCGGTAATGCGGATTCTTACATACCGAAGCCTGTAAAAGTAGAAGTAGGCGGGGCGACGGTGTTTATTTTACCAATTGAATCTTTTTATCGTTTTTAAAGGAGCTATAACATGAAAATTGGGCAGGAAATACGTTCGAAAGTGGAACAAGTTACGCCAAAAAGAGTACAAGAAGGAAAAAAGGATTTCCAGCAACTCATTCAAACACAAACACAGCATTTAGAAGAAAAAGAACTAAAGAAATTAATAGACGATATTACAGAACAAGGAAAAAAAATAGCCCGTTTTCGTTCGTTTAAAGATTTGGCGAAATTTAAGCGAATGGTGAAAGAGTTTTTACAAAAAACTGTTTATGACGGGCTTTCTTTGCATGAATCGAGAAGCTTCCATGTAAATCGTTTTCATCATAAGCTAACGACGGTGAATCAAATTGATGAGAAATTAGTCCAATTAACAGAAGAAGTCATGGACCAAGAAAAGAAAAGCGTTGACTTGTTAGGACTAATAGGGGAAATTGAAGGACTTTTAATTAATGTATATACTTAACAATAAAGGAAGTAATTAGCATGAAATCATGGGAACAATTGCGGGAGGTACAACCACTTGCAGGGAAAATTATGATGAATAGCTTTTTAAAAAATCGCGTGTCTCATGCTTATTTAATTCAAGGGACGAGAGGGACGGGGAAAAAGACATTTGCAACGATGATTGCAATGACGATTTTTTGCCCGAATGTAAATAAAATAGAACCTTGTCAGTCTTGTCATACGTGTAAACGTATTTTATCGGGAAACCATCCAGATGTTCATTGGATTGAGCCAGAAGGGAAATCAATTAAAACCGAACAAATACGTGCTTTACAACATGAGTTTGGATATCGTGGGATGGAAAGTGCCAAGAAGGTATATATTATTATGAATGCAGAAGCATTGACAGTGAATGCGTCCAATCGTATTTTAAAGTTTTTAGAAGAACCGGAAGTAGAAACAACAGCACTTTTGTTAACAGATAACGGTCAAAGCATTATTCCGACGATTCAGTCCAGGTGCCAAATATTGGAGCTTAAGCCGTTACAACAGAAGGCTTTTATTCATAGATTAATGGCAGATAATGATATCGCGATGAACGAATCACAGTCGCGACTTATTAGTGCGTTAACGAATAACATAAGTGAAGCTAGAATATTACATGAAGAAGAAAAAGTATATGACATAAAAGATGTAGTATATCAGCTCATTTATCAATTAATTGCTAATTATGAAGATCGTTATTTATTTATGCACCAATCATATTTGCCTAAAGTAAAAGATAAACAAGACCAAGAACTAGGTTTAGATTTAATGCTACTAGCTTTTAAAGATATATTGAATTTTCGTAATCAACGAGTAGAGCAATTATTATTTTTCCAATCAAATGATGGATTGTTAAATAGAGCAATCGAGCGATTTTCAGAGCAAAGATTACTTCATATATTACAAGCTATATTAGAAGCGAAGCAAAAATTAAATCAAAATGTTCATCCAACATTAGTAATGGAGCAGCTCGTATTACGTTTTTAGGGGTGGGTTATGATGATAGAAGTAATCGGAGTCCGTTTTAAAAAGGCGGGAAAGATTTACTATTTTGATCCGAATGACTTTCAAGTTGATATAGATGACTACGTAATTGTTGAGACAGCAAGAGGCATAGAGTTTGGAGAAGTTGTTCTCGTAAATAAAGGTGTAGAAGAAGAGGATGTCGTATTACCGTTGAAAAAGGTATTACGTATTGCAACGACAGAAGATAAAGAAAATGTTCTAGAAAACGAACGATTGGCAAGTGAAGCATTATCTTTATGTATTCGTAAAGTACAAACACATAAATTAGATATGAATATTGTCGATGTGGAATATACGTTTGATCGAAATAAAGTTATATTTTACTTTACTGCAGAAGGTAGAATCGATTTTCGTGATTTAGTAAAAGACCTAGCTGCGAAGTTTAAAACACGTATTGAATTACGTCAAATTGGTGTAAGAGATGAAGCGAAGTTATTAGGTGGTATAGGTCCTTGTGGTCGAATGTTATGTTGTTCCACATTTCTAGGAGACTTTGATCCTGTATCGATAAAAATGGCGAAAGACCAAAGTTTATCCTTAAATCCTGCCAAAATATCAGGCCTATGTGGTCGTCTCATGTGTTGTTTGAAATATGAAAATGACCATTATGAAACGGCGAAGCAACAGTTACCAGACGTTGGTGAAAAAATTCATACGACGGAAGGAACTGGGAAGGTCGTAGGAATAAATTTATTGGAAAACATTGTGCAAATTCAATTGTTTGAAAATGAAGCAATCATCGATTATACATTGAACGAATTAATTAGTGAAGAACTTATTTCAATACCAGTAACGGAGTAAAAGAGGTGGGTAGGATTGAATAAGAGGCAAATTTTTGATCAAGTTTCACATATGGAAACACAAATTGGTGAACTATATGAACAGTTAGGAAACTTAAAAAAAGATTTAAGCGATATTATTGAGGAAAATCACCGTCTAGAAATCGAAAATAACCATTTACGACAGTATTTAAATAAAGAAAATGGGGAGCCAGAAACAGATACGTCAGAATCTGGAAATGGCACAGCGTTACCGGGTGAGGGATTCGATAATTTAGCGCGAATTTATAAAGAAGGTTTTCATATTTGTCATATGCAATTCGGTAGTCCCAGAACAGATGAAGATTGTTTGTTTTGCCTCGAATTATTTGGCTAATTGTACACGAAACACTGCTCTCTATATACGGAAAGCAGTGTTTTTTATATGATAATGTAGAAGCGGATAATCGCTAGAAGTACATATGAGAATGAAATATAATAGTACATACGTATAGGAAGTGTACATATAACGTTACACTCGCTCGTATGATTACAAGGAAATAAACGTGCAATGGAAAGTTTGTCAGGAGATGTTGCACGTAGGAACCTTTATGAGTCATTTTTATGCTTGTTAGGAGGGACAGAATGGAAACATTAATTGGGGATGAACGTGTAGACTATTTATTGATGGATGAATCAATGAAAATAATTCAGAGTCCTACCGTTTTTTCTTATTCTTTAGATGCAGTATTATTAGCACAATTTGCATACATGCCAATTAATCGTGGCGATATTTTAGACTTATGTACAGGGAATGGTGCTATCCCTCTATTACTATCAAAACGTACAAAAGGAACGATCACTGGATTAGAAATTCAACCACGTTTAGCACATATGGCAAGAAGAAGTGTCGCTTTAAATCATTTGGAGGATCGCATTCATATCGTGGAAGGAGATTTAAAGGAGCGACATGCAGCAATGAAGCAAAGCTTTTATGATGTGGTTACTTGTAATCCACCTTATTTCGCGACACCGAAAGATACAGAACATAATGTAAACGAACATTTAACGATTGCACGACATGAAGTATTATGTACGTTAGAAGATGTGATTAAAGCGTGTAAACTGTATGTAAAACCGGGTGGAAAAATATCGATCGTTCATAGACCGGAGCGTTTAACAGATTTAATAACATTGTTTAGACAATATAAAATAGAACCGAAAAGAATGCAGCTCGTTTATCCAAAGATGGGAAAACCTGCAAATACGTTGTTAATAGAAGGGGTTAGAGATGGAAAACCTGGTTTACATATTTTATCCCCATTATATATTTATGAAAATGACGAAACATATACAGAAGAGGCTAGGAAGATTATCTATGGGAAATGATCATTTCGTTTACATATTACAATGTAAAGATGATACGTTATATACTGGTTATGCAGTAGATGTTGAGAAACGGTTAAAAGTGCATGAAAGTGGAAAAGGTGCAAAATATACGAGAGGTCGAGGCCCTTTTGAAGTCGTTTATGTGGAGCAATGTTCTTCTAAATCGGCCGCATTAAAAAGAGAATATGACATTAAAAAAATGCGTCGTGAGGAGAAGGATATGATGATCCAACAATATGAAAAAGGGGAGAAAACATAATGTTCGTACAAAATAGTTTTGAAAAAGAAGCAGAAGGTATTTTATATTTAGTACCCACACCAATTGGAAATTTAGAAGATATTACATTTCGTGCACTAGAGACATTGAAAAAAGTAGATGTTATTGCAGCGGAAGATACACGGCATACACAGAAGTTATTGAATCACTTTCAAATTCAAAAAGAATTGATTAGTTACCATGAACATAATCGGATGGAAAGAATACCACAATTATTACAACGGCTTGAGGCGAAAGAAACGATTGCATTAGTAAGTGATGCTGGGATGCCGGCTATTTCTGATCCAGGGTATGAATTAGTTCGCGCGGCGACGGAAAAACAGATACATGTTATTCCACTTCCGGGAGCAAATGCTGCTACAACGGCATTAATTGCATCGGGATTACCGACAGATGCGTTTTATTTTTATGGATTTTTACCACGTAAAAAACAAGAAAAAGAAGATGCTATATCCTTTATAGGGAAATTACCAGCTACCATTATTGTATATGAATCGCCATATCGAATAAAAGATACGATGAAAATGATGAAGAAAATACTTGGCAATCGTAATATGGTGTTAGCAAGGGAATTAACGAAGCTGTATGAACAATTTGTTCGAGGATCGATGGAAGAAGTAATCAATTGGTTAGACACAAATGAAATAAAAGGCGAATGTTGTATCCTTATAGAAGGTGTAAAAGAAGAAATGTTGGAAGATGAAAATATATGGTGGGAAAGTCTTTCGATAGAAGCACATGTACAAGCTTATGAAGCAAAAGAAGGATTATCAAATAAAGAAGCCATGAAACGAGTGGCAAAAGATCGTCGTATTTCCAAAAGAGAAGTGTATCAACATATCCATGTTAAATAGTGTGTAAACGGTTAAAATTTAAGCTGAGATAAGTAACACGTGCATTGATAGGACGTTTTGTACGAAATCTCAGCTTGTATCCATGTTTTTGATTGAAGATAGATAAAATATTTATATTTATAGACTTTATAGCATGTGCAATATTCTACCTATCTAGTATGTTAGTTATACTAGTTGAAAAATGTCGCTTAGTTCTTCCATTAACTGTTTAGCACCGTTCGGACTTAAAACTAGTTTGCCGTTTGCAAGAGCGATGTTATCAGATGTACTCTCACCTGTAATGTGACAAGCCATATTAGGTACGTATTTTTTCAGAACGATTTGGTCCCCATCTACATAGATTTCAATCGCATCTTTTTCTTTAATATCCAATGATCTTCTTAATTCAATTGGAATAACGACTCTACCTAGCTCATCTACTTTTCTAACCATACCAGTAGATTTCATTGTAATCTTCAATCTCCTTTCCAAAATATTCATTATAAGAATTTATTATATACATATTATACATGAATTTATATATATGAGAAGGAAAATACTTATAAAAAACTTAAATAATAGCAAAAATTTCAGAAATAATTCAGATTAACCAATATATATTATTGTATTGAGTCTTAAATGGCAATTTCCGCTCAACAAAACTAGGTAAAAATACTTATATAAGAAAAACGAATATTTTATTTGAGAAATAATGTAATATACTTTATAAATGATTGAAAAATCGCTACAATATAGCTAATCAGTATAGTAAAATGTAGATAATTGTTATAAAAGAGGAGATTGAGACATGGCAAATGAAAACAAAACGTTTTATCTAACAACGCCGATTTATTATCCGAGTGGTAATTTACATATCGGTCACGCATATACAACGGTTGCTGGAGATGCGATGGCAAGATATAAACGATTACGTGGCTATGATGTAATGTATTTAACAGGAACAGATGAACATGGTCAGAAAATCCAAAAGGCGGCAAAAGAGGTTGGGAAAACCCCTCAAGTTTATTTAGATGAAATGATTGCGGGCATTAAAGACTTATGGAAAAAGCTTGATATCTCTTATGATGATTTTATTCGAACGACAGAGACAAGACATAAAGATGTTGTGCAAAAGATTTTCCAACAGTTAGTGGACCAAGATGATATATATTTAGATATTTATGAAGGTTGGTATTGTACACCATGTGAATCATTTTTTACAGAAAGACAGTTAGATGATGGAAAATGTCCAGACTGTCATCGTCCGGTTGAAAAAGTAAAAGAGGAGTCATACTTTTTTAGAATGAGTAAATATGCAGATCGTTTATTGCAGTTTTACGAAGAGAATCCGGACTTTATTCAACCAGAATCACGTAAAAATGAAATGATTAATAACTTTATTAAGCCTGGGTTAGAGGACTTAGCAGTATCTCGAACAACATTTGATTGGGGAATACAAGTGCCTGAAAATCCAAAACATGTTATTTATGTATGGATTGATGCATTAACGAACTATATTACGGCACTAGGGTATGGATCAGATAATGAAGAGAAGTATAAAAAGTATTGGCCGGCGGATGTCCATTTAGTTGGAAAGGAAATTGTCCGTTTCCATACGATCTATTGGCCAATTATGTTAATGGCGTTAGATTTACCTTTACCGAAAAAGGTATTTGCACATGGTTGGCTTTTAATGAAAGATGGAAAAATGTCTAAATCGAAGGGGAATGTCGTTGATCCTGTTACTTTAATTGATGATTACGGATTAGACGCATTACGTTATTATTTATTACGTGAAGTTCCGTTCGGATCCGATGGAGTGTTCACGCCAGAAGGATTTGTAGAGCGGATTAACTTTGATTTAGCGAATGATTTAGGGAACTTACTAAATCGTACGGTCGCAATGATTGGGAAATATTTTGATGGAGAAATTCCAGCATTCCGTTCCAAAGAAGAAGCGGTAGATGAATCATTAGAAACATTAATGGATGAGACGATCGAAAAAGTTCAATCATCGATGGATAAAATGGAATTCTCTGTTGCATTAAGTACTATTTGGCATTTAGTTAGCCGTACGAATAAGTATATTGATGAAACAGAGCCTTGGAAATTAATAAAAGATGAGACAAAGTATGATCGTTTAGGGAATGTGATGGCACACTTAGTAGAAGCATTACGTGTGGTTGCTATTATGATACGTCCATTTTTAACGGAAACGCCCGTTAAAATGTTTGAACAATTAGGCATCACAGATGAGGCATATCAAACTTGGGAGTCTCTCACAGAACATGGCATTGTTCCAGCTGGTACGAAAGTACAAAAAGGGAAGCCGATTTTCCCTCGTTTAGAAATGGAGGAAGAAGTTGCCTCTATTAAAGCGAAAATGAGTAAACCGGAAGAAAAAGTAGAAGAAGCGTCAAATGAAATTACATTTGATGAATTTACGAAAGTTGATTTACGTGTTGGTGAAGTGTTACAAGCAGAAAAAATGAAAAATGCTGATAAATTACTGAAACTACAAATCGACTTAGGAAGCGAACAACGTCAAATTATTTCAGGTATTGCACAATATTATGAACCGGAAGCTTTAGTTGGTCGCAAAGTAATTGTGGTAGCGAATTTAAAACCAGTAAAACTTCGTGGCGAGATGTCAGAAGGCATGATTCTTTCTGGAGAAGATGAAGATGGTACATTATCACTTGCAACAGTCAGTGATGCATTACCAAATGGTTCTGTCGTAAAATAATAATAAATAGAGGAAAGGATGGGGGAATGGAAAATGATGCTACAACTTAGCGAATCATTCCATTCTCACCTTCCTTTTTTCTTTCTATGAATGTCGATAGTAGATGGAGAAATATACGAATTTATCTAATATAGTTCCATGAGATTAAAAAAAGGAGTGCATAGAATGTTATTTGATACACATGTTCATTTAAATGCAGATCAATTTTTGGAAGATCGAGATGAAACGATCGCCCGTGCATTAGAAGCGGGTGTGACAAAAATGGTCGTTGTCGGATTTGATGAAGAAACGATTCGTTTAGCAATTGAAATTGCTGAAACGTATGATTTTATTTATGCGGCAGTTGGTTGGCATCCTGTTGATGCGATTGATTATAAAGAAGCACATTTGGAATGGTTAGAAGAACTAACGAAACACGAAAAGGTAGTTGCATTAGGTGAGATGGGACTTGATTATTATTGGGACACTTCTCCAAAAGATGTACAAGCGGATGTGTTTCGTAAACAAATTCGCTTAGCGAAAAAGGTACATATGCCAATTATTATTCATAATCGTGAGGCGACCGCAGATATTATAAAAATTTTACAAGAGGAAAACGCTGCGGAAGTAGGCGGCATTATGCATTGTTATAGTGCGACAAGAGAAGAATTACAAGCCTGTTTAGAGATGAATTTTTATATTTCATTGGCAGGGCCGGTCACATTTAAGAATGCCAAAGAAGTAAAAGAAGTTGCGAAAGTAGTTCCATTAGATCGATTATTAATTGAAACAGATGCACCTTATTTAGCACCACATCCATATCGTGGAAAACGAAATGAACCTGCATATGTAAAACTTGTTGCGGAAGAAATTGCACGATTACGAGAAATGTCCTTGGAAGATATTTCCCGGATTACGACAGAAAACGCCTTAAAAATTTTCCGTTTAAAATAATCTTCCTTCGTCGATACTTTATAAAAACGGGCAAATGTTACGGAATTGTTGCAACGTTATAACGATAAAGTAACGTGAAAACAAGAAAAAGCCGTAAATTCGCTTACATTCAAAATAGTCAGAAAATAGAGTTTCCATGTAATGGAATTGTAACGTTTTTGTTACTAGATTGATTTTGACTACATTTTGAATCGTTTCTATAATGAGTATCGTAATTAAGGAGGAAAAAAAATGCAAAATTTGTTAAATCCATTACGTGCACTTAAAACGAAAGTAGGATATTCGATTTTAACGGCAGTAGTGGTAGCTTTATTTTCAGTATGGGTTTTTCTGGATGAGGCAAAAGCAGAAGTGGTAATTGCGGCTGACGGAGATGTACAAAAAGTAAAAACATCCTCTGATACAGTTGGAGAATTACTTGACGACGTTGGAGTAGATTTTGAGCAACACGATGAATTATCACATGAAGCAACAACAGAGGTTGTTGACGGAATGGAAATTGTAGTGGAATCAGCGAATAAAGTAACTGTAAATATAGATGGAGAAGAAGAAGTATACAATTCTACTGCGGAAACAGTAGGAGAATTCCTAGAAGAAGAGAACATTGAAGTGAAAAAGCATGATGTTGTATCGTATAATGATATGGCAGTTTTACAAGATGATATGTTCATAGATATAGATCGAGCATTTAAAGTTACTTTAAATAATGGTGGCGACAAAGAAGATGTATGGGCTACTGCTAGTACGGTAAAAGAGCTGTTACAAGATGAAGATATAGCATATAATAAACAAGATAAAATTGAACCAGCTTTAGATAAAGATTTAAAAGAAGGCATGACTGTTACGGTAACAAAAGTGAAAACAGAAACGAAAGAAGTAACAGAAACACTTTCTTTCAACACAGATGAAGAGAAAGATAGTGAACTAGAAAAAGGCAAATCACGTACGATTTCTGAAGGGGAAGAAGGTAAAGTAGAAAGAACGTATGAAATCGTCTATGAAAATGGTGAAGAAGTAGATCGCACATTATTAGAAGAAAATGTAGTACAAAAGCCGAAAAATAAGAAAGTTGCGATTGGAACGAAAGAAGAAGTTGAAACAGTCTCCACTTCCAATTCACAAGAACCATCAGGTGGAAAAGAATTAACGATGGAAGCTACGGCATATGGAGCTGATTGTGCTGGATGTTCAGGAATTTCTGCTACTGGAATGGATTTACGAGGTAGTCCGACACCTAAAGTAATTGCTGTTGACCCGAATGTGATCCCATTAGGCTCACGAGTGTGGGTAGAAGGATACGGAGAAGCAATTGCGGCAGATACTGGTGGCGCCATTAAAGGAAATATTATTGATGTTTTAGTAGAATCGGAAGCATATGCTGCTGATAATTGGGGCCGTCGTACGGTAAAAGTGAAGATTTTAGACTAATTTTTAATATGCTCTTGTCATTATTAACATGACGAGAGCATTTTCTATTATAATAGAAATAAGAATGAAATAAGAAAGAGGCGCTTTATGAGGATAAAGGAAATAATCGTCGTGGAGGGAAAAAGTGATACGACAAAAATAAAACTAGCTGTGGATGCAGATACGATAGAGACGAATGGCTCGGCGATTAATGAGGAAACATTAGCACTCATTGCACATGCGAAGGAAAAAAGAGGAGTCATTATATTTACGGATCCTGATTATCCAGGAGAAAGAATACGTCATATCATCGATCAAGCTGTGCCTGGATGCAAACATGCATTTTTGCAACGAGAAGAGGCAAAGGCAAAGTCTTCGATCAAAAGCATCGGAATTGAACATGCTTCCATTCCGGCCATTCAAAAAGCATTACGTCATGTGTATGAGCTCGAAGATACTGTAGAATCTTCGATAACGAAAGCAGATTTAATTCGTTACGGGTTAATTGGCGGAAGCGGAGCAAAAGAGCGTAGAGAACAAATAGGAAAATTATTGCATATAGGATATACGAACGGAAAACAATTATTATATCGATTACATATGTTTCATATTCAAAAAGAAGAATTAGATGAGGCAATGAAACGTATACTATTATAGGGGGATACTATGACGAAAAACGATTATATCGCAACACCGAAAAGAACGAAGGAAATTTTACAAACATATGATTTCTCCTTTAAGAAAAGTTTAGGGCAAAATTTTATAATTGATAGCAATATATTGCGCAAAATTATTGAATATGCACATATTGATAAAACGAGTGGAGTAATCGAAATTGGACCAGGAATTGGTTCGTTAACAGAGCAGTTAGCTATTAGTGCAAAAAATGTTGTGGCATTTGAAATCGACCAGCGATTAATTCCTATTTTAGAAGATACATTAAGTGCTTATGATAATATAGAAGTAATTAATCAAGATATTTTACAAGTAAATTTAACGGAAATAATCGAAAAACATTTTAGCCCAGACCAGGCGGTTCATATTGTCGCTAATTTACCATATTATATTACGACACCGATTTTAATGGGAGTGTTACAACAACGTACATCGATTGAAAGCATGAATGTTATGTTACAAAAAGAAGTGGCGGAGCGGATGGCTGCTAAGCCTAATACGAAGGCATACGGCTCATTGTCGATTGCGGTTCAATACTATACGGAGGCTAGTATTGTGATGGATGTACCGAAAACGGTATTCATCCCACAACCGAATGTTATTTCTAGTGTATTACGATTAGTACGCCGTGACCAACCTCTCGTACATGTGCATGATGAAGATCAGTTTTTTGCATTAGTGCAAGCGAGCTTTAAACATCGTCGAAAAACATTACGGAACAATTTACAAACGTACTTTAAAGGGACATTGGATAAAGCGCAAATCGATGCATTTTTACGAAAAGCAGATATAGACGGGACGAGAAGAGGAGAATCCTTAACAATTGAAGAATTTGCACGACTAGCAAATACGATTTATAGTGCATAATACCTTTTTAAAAATAAAAATAAAATAAATTGTCTAAGTAGTTGACTTTATAAATAGGAAATTGGTATAATTAAACCTTTATTTGACGATAATGCCTAATTGTGTTATAATGATACACAGAGAGGTGGAGTCCTATTGAAAACAATAATGGAAATTAAAAAAGGTCTTGAAGGTCAGATTGGCAAGCGGTTAAAACTAACTGCAAATGGTGGTAGACGTAAGACAATAAGTCGTTCAGGTGTTTTATCTGAAACGTATCCGGCTGTTTTCGTAGTAGAACTTGATAAAGAAGAGAATGCATTTGAACGAGTCTCTTATAGCTACGCGGATGTGTTGACAGAAGCGGTAGAAATTAATTTTTTAGAAGATAAAGGTAAGGCAGTAACAGAGTAGTACAACCCTATTGTTGTACTACTCTTTTTTAGTTTCTAAATAGCTTTTAGCGTGGTATTAAAAATGCCTCTATCTTGATGAATTTTTGCTCCTTCAACAAATGTAACGTACAAATATGGAAATAGGAAGTTGCAAGAATATGGGGCAAAGTTGCAAGAATCCGTGTGGAAGTTGCAAGAATACAGCCCAAAGTTGCAAGAATATAGGTCGAAGTTGCAAGAATACGTGCCAAAGTTGCAAGAATACATGCTGAAGTTGCAAGAATATATGGCAAAGTTGCAAGAATCCAGGCCAAAGTTGCAAGAATCCAGCCCAAAGTTGCAAGAACCAAAAACAAACATTGTAAGAAAAATGAATAAATACATGAAATAAAGCGGTCAAGTCTGTTATGATAAACGATAGACTTATCTATATAGATGTGTGAAAACTATTTCAACAAATATATATAAACAGAATTAAGGGGGGAGAATGTTGAAACGACAAAATCAATCAATTTCACCAGAACAGATGGAAGCGTATATTAAAAAAATAAAAACGCCACTCATTTGGCTAGCAATTATATTTGTTCTTTTTATCGTTGTGACGATTGGATTCCAGTTGTTTACAGATTATATTTGGATTGATTCTATTGGTTTTTCGCAAGTTTTCATGACGATATTATCCAGTAAAGTATTACTAGCTGTTGCCGGGTTTATTTTATTTTTCATCTTATCATTTCTTACATTTTATTTTATTCGCTTTAGTTTTTTGAGGCAATTTACTCCCGTACAATTGCCATCGTTTATTGCGAAAGGAAAAATGGCGTATAGCCTCATAATCATTGCCTCAGCGATTGTAGGGGTGATAGGTAGTGTCATCGTTAAAGGAGTCGGCTGGGAAAAGGCGTTAAAGTTTTTGTATTTTGTACCATTTAATGAGGTCGACCCTTATTTCGGAAAAGATGTTTCTTTTTACATGTTCCAACTGCCATTTATTGAGTTTATTTTATATACGCTCGTTAATTTATTTTTCTTTTTCTTAATTGTGCAAATCGCAGCTTATTCGGTCTTTTATATGTATCGAGTCAGTCGCTCCGCACAAATTCATTTAGCAACAACATTTGGTGTTCTCGGATTATTATTAGCCGGTATTCATTATTTAGGCCGTTATAATACATTGCTTACAGATCAAGTAAATATTTTTCAAAAGAGTGTCGTACACGGTTTAAGTTTTACAGATAAATTTGTAAACATACCGAAAGCATATGTTTTAGCAGCAGTCGCTATCATTGCGGCTATATGGATGATGGTAGTTTTATTTAAAGGAAAAATTATGTCAGCAATCCGGCCGATATTGATGTACGTTATTTTTATCGTACTTGGTCAATTAGCATCATTCGGAGTTCAAAACTTTATGGTGTCGCCGAATGAATTTTCTCGTGAAGAACCGTTTTTAGAACATAATTTACAATTAACACGTGCAGCATATGGGCTAGATGATATTGAGCAAAAGGAAAGCCCTGGAGATGCAACGTTAACAGAAGAAATGGTGGAACGAAACGATTTAACATTACATAATGTTCGTTTAAATGATTCGAGACCACTGTTGGATATTTATAATCAGTTACAAACGTTCAGAACGTATTATCAGTTTAATGATATGGATATCGACCGTTATGAGGTGGATGGAGAGTATGAGCAAGTATTTATCGGGGCTCGTGAATTAAGTACGAATGATTTACCAGATCAGGCTAAAACATGGGTCAACAAAAATTTACGTTATACACATGGATATGGGGTTTCGATGAGTCACGTAAACAAAGTAACAGGTCAGGGTCAACCTGAATATATGTTACGAAATATTCCGGTGGAAGGATCATTGGAAGTAACACAGCCACAAATTTACTTTGGGGAAGAGGACTATCCTTCTGTTATTACGAATTCGAAAGTAGATGAATTTGACTATCCAACAGGGGATGAAAATGCGACAAATCGTTATGAAGCGGATTTAGGTATTCCATTAAAAGGTATTAATAAAGTATTATTTGCCATAAAAGAAGGTTCATTTAGAACACTGTTCTCTGATCAGTTGACGAAGGAAAGTCAGTTGTTGAAACATCGAAATATTATCGATCGTGTAAATGAAATTGCGCCGTTTTTCACGTATGATGACGATCCATATATAATCGTTCGTGAAGATGGGTCATTAGCATGGATTATTGATGGATATGTTCGTTCTGACGGCTATCCATATTCTGAAGCATATGATGGGAAGGAAAACTATATTCGAAACTCTGTAAAGGCTGTTGTAGATGCTTACTCTGGAGAAGTGAACTTTTATATGGTGGATGAAGAAGATCCACTCGTTCAAACATATGCGAAAATGTTCCCAGATTTATTTACAGAGGAAATTCCAGAAGATGTTCATGCACACTTCCGTTATCCTGTAGATTTATTTAAAATTCAAGCAAAAATGTACGGAACCTATCATATGTCGAATTTAGAAGTGTTTTATAATCGTGAAGATTATTGGGAATTTCCAACAGAAAAATATTTCAATGAAGATATTGAAATGGACCCATACTATATTACGATGAAAATGGCGGAAGAGGATAAGGAAGAATTTATTTTGATGATGCCATATACACCGAAAAAACGCCAAAACATGATAGCTTGGATGGGTGTCCGAAATGACGGAGAAAATTACGGCGACATGTTCGTCTATCGTTTCCCAAAACAGAAAAACGTATATGGACCACAACAAATTGAAAACAGAATTAACCAAGATAGTTATATTTCACAACAATTAAATTTATGGTCACAAGGTGGCTCAAAAGTGATACGAGGGAACTTGCTCGTCATCCCGATAGAAGATACCGTGTTATATGTAGAACCGGTATATATCGAATCATCGAACGAAACATCATTACCAGAAGTAAAACAGGTGATTATGGCGTATGAAGACCATATCGTGATGGAAGAAACGTTCGATAAGGCAGTAGAGAAAATATTGAAACTGGTAGAATCAGGCGTAAAACCAGAAGATGTTCCAGAAGAACCATTAGACGAAGATGTAGAGGAAGGTTCAGATGAAAGTAACGAAGAGCAAGATGGATCTGAAGAAGTACCTCCAATAATGAATGCAGATGAAACATTACAAGAAATAAGTACCTTGTTTGATGATTATCAAAAAGCAATGCAAGATGGGAACTGGGCTGAAGCAGGAGAAATTATGGAACAAATCGAAGCAAGGTTACAGACAGTAGAATAACTGAGTATGACATATATATGAGAAGTTGTTCTATCATATTTACCAAAATCCGAATGATACATGTATTTGTATTGTTCGGATTTGTTCTTTATTTGTTCAAAAACGAGCTAGAAAAGGGCTTTTTTTATCGTTCATAACGTCATTAACTTGATGAAAACCGTATGTAAGTGCTATATTATTAGTAAATATTCGGCTTTTGGGGTGACTGTATGAAACGTAGTGATCGATTAATCGGATTGACAAATTATTTTTTAAATCATCCAAGAACATTGACACAATTAACATACTTTACAGATCGATTTGATGCATCCAAATCATCGATTAGTGAAGATTTAGATATGATCCATGAGATGTTTCAATACGAAGGAATAGGTGTATTACATAGAGTTTCTGGTGCTGCTGGTGGGGTAGAGTATGTCCCGGCATTTTCGAAAGAAGCGAGCAGTTCATTTATTGATAAAGTATGTGAAGACTTACAAGATGCCTCTCGTATTTTACCTGGTGGTTATTTATATATGAGTGATTTGTTAGGTAATCCAGCCATTATTAAGGAAATTGGTCAAGCATTTGTTTCAGCATTTCAACATGAAAAAATTGATGCAGTTGTCACGGTAGAAACAAAAGGGATTCCTTTAGCATATGCGGTAGCAGATTACTTACAAGTACCAGTCGTTATTATTCGTCGAAACATGCGTGTGACAGAAGGATCCTCCGTAAGTATTAACTATGTTTCGGGTCGTTCACAAAAAATTCAAACGATGGTATTACCGAAACGGAACTTACAAGAAGGAAAAAATGTACTCATTATTGATGATTTTATGAAAAATGGTGGTACGGTATCTGGGATGATGAACCTATTAGAAGAATTTAAAGCGACGGTTGTCGGTATCGGTGTGTTTGCAGAAGCGGAAGATGAAGAAGATGAGCGCATGATCGATCAATATACATCGCTTATAAAAGTATCAAATGTAGATTATCGAAAGAAACATATTGATGTACATCGGGGAAGTTTTTACGAATAGTAGAAAAATCTTGCTTATTTTTAAAATAATTTTGAAAATAGGCAGGATTTTTAATTTATATAGAGAATATAATATACATACTAGTTTTTTTGAGCAAAAGGTGGTGAAATAATTGGAAGTAACAGATGTCCGATTACGTCGTGTTAGTACGGAAGGAAAAATGCGTGCAATTGCTTCAATTACATTTGATGATGAGTTTGTTGTACATGATGTACGAGTAATTGATGGTAATAATGGGTTGTTTGTTGCAATGCCGTCGAAACGTACTGCAGACGGAGAATTTAGAGATATTGCTCATCCTATCAATTCAAAGATGAGGGAAAAAATACAGACTGCTGTATTAAAAACATATGAAGAAAAAGGGGAAGAAGCGGACGTATTAGAGCTAGAAAACGCGGGCGTTTCCTAATATGAAAAAAAGAGAAGACCGAGAAAAGAAAGCCTTGATAAATTGTGGTTTGAAAAAAAGAAACACGGTAAAATGTAAGCGTTTCACCATTTCTACCAATTTTTCATTCAATAATTTTTAGGTGGCTGTTCTTTTAACTCGGTCTTTTTTTGTGAAAAATACATTTTTTAGTTGAATTCATTGGTTTTTTACGATATTATCTTATAATGGTGAACATAAGATTGGAGGGTAACTTTGTGAAAAATCGTTATGCAGTTATTTTAGCTGCAGGTCAAGGTACGAGAATGAAATCAAAGCTATATAAAGTACTTCATCCAATATTAGACCGTCCAATGATTCAATACGTAATTGAAGCGTTGAAACCTACAAAGGTAGAACAACTTGTAACAGTCGTAGGTCACGGTGCTGACGAAGTAAAAAAAGCAATCCATGACGAAGTAGATTTTGTCATGCAGGAAGAACAATTAGGGACTGCACATGCTGTCATGCAAGCAGAAGCACTTTTGGAAAATAAGCGTGGTACAACAATTGTCGTTTGTGGAGATACTCCGTTAATTACGGCTGAAACGTATCAGGCGATTTTTGACTATCACGAGGAAAAAGGTGCAAAGGCGACCATCTTAACGACGAAAGTAGAAAATCCAGTAGGATACGGTAGAATCATTCGTGATGAAACAGGTCATGTAGAAAAAATTGTCGAACAAAAAGATGCAAACGAAGCAGAACAACGTATAAATGAAATTAATACAGGCACATACTGTTTTGATAATGAAGCATTATTTGCAGCATTAAAGCAAGTAAGTAATGATAATGCACAAGAAGAATACTACTTAACAGATGTGATCGAAATAATGAAAAATGCTGGAGAAATGGTCACGGCATATGTGACAGAAGATGAAGATGAAATCATCGGTATCAATGATCGAGTAGCATTGGCGACAGCGAGCAATGTGATGAAACGAAGAATTAATGAACAGCATTTACGTAATGGTGTTACTTTAATGGACATAGACAATACATACATCGGACCAGAAGTAACAATTGAATCAGATGTAACGATTTATCCTGGCACCGTTATAACAGGAAAAACATATATCGGAGCATCATCGACGATCGGACCGAATACGGAAATTGTCGATTGTCATATTGCAAATAACTCGGTTATTAGACAAAGTGTAGTGACTAATAGTAAAATAGGAAGTAATGTGAATATTGGTCCATTCGCACATATTCGCCCAGAAACAAACATTGGTGATGAAGTAAGGGTTGGAAACTTTGTAGAAGTAAAGAAATCAACTATTGATAACCGTTCGAAAGTATCGCATTTAAGCTATATTGGTGATGCAACTTTAGGAACAGATGTCAATGTTGGTTGTGGTTCCATTACAGTAAATTATGATGGAAAGAATAAACATGAAACAATCATTGAAGATGATAGTTTTATCGGTTGTAACACAAATTTAATTGCGCCTGTCACTGTTAAGAAAGGATCACTCATTGCAGCTGGTTCGACTATTAACGTAGATGTTCCAGAAGATGCATTAGCAATTGCTCGAACACCTCAAGTGAACAAAGAAGGCTATGCAAAAAAATTTAAATAAACAAAGAAATTAATTATTAAGTAAATTAAATGGAGGGCTTCACGTATGTCATCAGGGTATAATGATGAGAAACTGCAACTATTCGCTTTGAATTCAAACATCCCATTAGCACAGGAAATTTCGGATCATATTGGTGTTCCACTAGGAAAGTGTACGGTAACGAAGTTTAGCGATGGAGAAACACAGATTAACATTGAAGAAAGTGTTCGTGGATATGAAGTGTATATTATTCAATCTACTTCTGAACCAGTAAACGAAAACATCATGGAACTTTTAATCTTAATTGATGCATTAAAACGTGCATCTGCAAAATCGATCAACATTGTCATGCCATATTATGGATATGCACGCCAAGATCGTAAAGCACGTTCAAGAGAACCAATTACATCGAAATTAGTGGCGAATTTATTAGAAACAACAGGTGCAGACCGTGTGGTAACATTAGATCTGCACGCACCACAAATCCAAGGTTTCTTCGATATTCCAATCGACCATTTACAGGCAGTACCATTACTGGCTGACTATATTAAGAAAAAGGATTTAAAAGATGTTGTCATCGTATCGCCAGACCATGGAGGCGTGATTCGCGCTCGTAGAATGGCAGATTTATTAAAAGCACCAATTGGAATTATCGATAAACGTAGACCTAAACCGAATGTTGCAGAAGTGATGAACATCATTGGTGACATAGAAGGAAGAACTGCTATTATCGTTGATGATATGATTGATACTGCAGGAACCATGCAACTTGCTGCAGACGCTCTAATTGAAAAAGGCGCAACAGAGGTATATGCATGTGTCACACACCCAGTATTATCAGGGCCAGCAATTGAAAGAATCGAAAACTCAAAAATTAAAGAATTAGTTGTGACAAATTCCATTAACCTTCCGGAAGAGAAGCGTATTGATAAGATTACACAACTTTCTGTTGCACCATTAATTGGGGAAGCGATTATTAGAATTCATAACGACCAATCAGTAAGTATATTATTTGATTAAAAATTTATGGAGGAATAAAAATGGCTATTACATTAAATGCAAAGAAACGTGAAAATCTAACGAAAGCAGCAACGAACAAATTAAGAAGTGAAGGGGTAATTCCTTCAGTTGTATACGGAAAAGGAAAAGATTCCGTAACAGTAAGTGTAGACGAAATTGAACTTTTAAAAACAGTTCGTGACGAAGGTAGAAACGCAATTATTTCTTTAGCAATCGAGGGTGGAAGTAAAGTTGATGTTATGTTACATGATTATCAAGTAGACCCGATTAAAGAAAATATTACTCATGCGGACTTCTTCATTGTTGATATGGCGGAAGAATTAGATGTCGCAGTATCTGTGCGTTTAGAAGGAGAAGCAGTTGGAGCAAAAGAAGGTGGCGTGTTACAGCAACCTGCAATGGAACTACAAATCCGTGTAAAACCAGCAAATATTCCAGACGAAATTGTAATTGATGTAGCTGATTTAGCAATCGGTGACAGTATTTCTGTTTCAGACTTACCAGTGAAGTCAGAATACGAATTTTTAGATGATGCAGACACAGTAATTGTTTCTGTATTACCACCAGAAGCTGAAGTGGAAGAAGGAGACGCGGATACTAGTGTGGAACCAGAACTAGTTGGCGCTGAAGAAGACGAAGAAGCTTAATAAATGTATATATCAACAAGCAAACCCTCCTAAGTAACGTTACTTAGGAGGGATTCTTGTATTTCATTTATAAAATAAACAAATGAGAAAATAATAAATAGGATAGTCGATAGTAATATCGGGAAGACCAAACGGATTATTATCGTTCCATAAAAAAATAATTTATAATAAAGAGTGAGATAGAATGAAATGTATTATCGGATTAGGAAATCCAGGTAAGAAATATGATAAAACAAGACATAACGTCGGTTTTTTTGTAGTAGATGAATTAATGGACCGCTTTAATTTGGATTGTAATAAAACAAAATTTAATTGTGCGTATGCACTTGATTTTGTTGGGTCAGAAAAGGTGTTATTTGTAAAACCGCAAACCTTTATGAACCTTTCAGGTGAAGGAGTTCGTCCATTATTAGACTTTTATAAAATTGACGTGGAAGATATCGTTGTCGTATATGATGACCTCGATTTACCAACAGGGAAAATTCGTCTGCGTGAAAAGGGTGGCCATGGTGGACATAATGGAATCCGATCATTAATTGATCATTTAGGAACGAAAAACTTTAAACGAATTCGTATTGGTATTGGTCGTCCGACGAACCATACACCGATTGTGAATTACGTGTTACAACCTTTTGCAAAAGAGGAAGAAGAAGATGTACAATTAGCGGTGACATTGTCTGCCGATGCATTTGAAACATTTTTGCAGTCATCATTTAATGATGCGATGAATCAATTTAATCAATCTTAGTAAGAAAATGCATATGAACTCGTTATTCGGGCAAACTTTATATAAACAGATTGTTTGTTCGAAGGGAGGACATCTGATGTCGATTGTATATAAATGTCGCCATTGTAAATACACGATAGGCACTTTACGACAACAAATTGTATCGACATCTATGCTAGGAATAGATGTGTTAACAACGAAGGAAAAAGAAAAGATGGTTCATTATAAAGAAAATGGCGATGTACATATTCATGCCATTTGTGAAAATTGTGAAGATACGTTACAATCACATCCAAACTATTATGAATTAGATTATTTTTTACATTAAAAACTTAGCACAAAAAGATAAGGAGTGCACATAAAGTCCTTATTCATTTTTGTGCTTAAAGTTGTTTGAATAATTGACGTAGTACTTCATACATATAGCAATATATGAATGTTTAAAAGTTAGGGGATATAGTGTGGGGGAACTGAAATGAAAGAAATCATTCGATATTTACAACGAACAAATGATATACAGTCCATCATTCAAGGATTAGAAGGTGGAATGAAAGAACAACTTGTTGCAGGAGTTGCAAATTCCGCAAGAAGTTTATTTGTCGCGGCAATTCAAGATGCAACAAAGAAAAAAGGAATTATCATTACACATCAACTCTTACATGCCCAACAGTTATATGACGATTTGATAGAATATTCAGACGAGCAAAACGTTTTTCTATATCCTGTCAATGAGCTCATCGCTTCGGAGATGGCTATTTCTAGTCCAGAGCTACGAGCAGATCGTATTAAAGCACTAACAGAGTGGTTGCATAAAGATGAGGGCTTATTAATTGCACCTGTTGCAGCATTGAAAAGAATATTGCCACCGAAACATTATTGGGATCAATATAAACTGTATTTTGAAGAATTAGGGACGATTGATGTAGATAATTATACGAAAAACTTATTTGAGATGGGATATGAACGTGTTGATATGGTAACGGCACCTGCAGAGTTTAGTATACGTGGTGGAATCATCGATATTTATCCTGTCACCGAACAAAATCCAATTCGTATTGAATTATTTGATGACGAAGTAGACTCTATTCGATATTTTGATGCGGACTCGCAACGTTCCTTAGATAAAGTGACGCATATAACGGTTGGTCCTGCGACAGAATTATTGTTGAAAAAAGAAGATATGTTGCGCGCAAAAGAGCGACTTGAAAAAGAATTGGCAAAAGTACTAAAGAAAATGAAAGCCTCTGAACATCGAGAAGCATTATTACAATCGATGAACGAGGAAATAGAGAAACTAGATAACGGGGAACTTTTTCCAGGAATATATAAATATAGTGGGCTATTTTATGAAGAGCCGTCTAGTTTACTAGATTATATAGAAGATGATCATGTGCTCTTGTTCGATGAAATTGGTAGAGTGCAGGAAGCAGCAGATTATTTAGATAAAGAAGAAGCCGAGTTTCGAAAGGCATTAATAGAACAGCATGAACTATTACCTGATGTCGAATTCTCGCTTGATTGGACGACGTTAACGAATAAAATGAACGGACAAAAGATTTATATGTCTGTATTTATGCGTCATATTGCGAATACAAAGCCATCGAACATCGTTAATTTATCGACGCGAACGATGCAAGAATTCCATGGCCAAATGAACTTATTCCAAACGGAACTAGAACGTTGGAAGAAGCAAGATTACTCTGTCATTATTATGACGATGAATGATAAGAGAGCTGAAAAAGTACAGGCTATTTTACGTGATTATCATATGGATGCCGTCATCCAAAAGGATATTACCTTACCGGCATTAGAACCTGTTATTATGGAAGGGTTCATTAGCAAGGGAATAGAATTTCCGATGCATAAATTAGCAATTATTACAGAAAATGAATTGTTTAAAAAACAACAAAAACGTCGGAGTAAAAACCAACATATATCTAATGCGGAACGAATTAAAAATTACCAAGAATTAAAAATTGGCGATTATGTTGTACACCGAAATCATGGAATCGGGAAATATGTCGGGATTGATACATTGAAAGTAAATAACTTGCATAAAGATTATTTACTCATTCAATATTCGGGAGACGACAAGCTGTATGTTCCGATTGATCAAATTGATTTAGTGCAAAAGTATGTTGGGTCTGAAGGGAAAGAGCCACGTTTATATAAATTGGGTGGCACAGAATGGACGAAGGTAAAGCGTAAAGTACAGTCTTCTGTAGAGGATATTGCAGATGAATTAATTAAATTATATGCTGAAAGAGAAGCACAAAAAGGATTTGCCTTTGAAAAAGATTCATCTTTACAACATGATTTTGAAAATGCCTTTCCATACCAAGAAACGGCAGATCAGTTACAATCGATTGAAGAAATAAAACGAGATATGGAAAGAGAAAGACCGATGGATCGTCTTTTATGTGGAGATGTAGGATATGGAAAAACGGAAGTAGCTATTCGTGCTATTTTTAAAGCTGTCGCGGAAGGAAAACAAGCAGCTGTCCTTGTGCCAACAACTATTTTAGCGCAACAGCATTATCAGACGATGGTAGAAAGATTCCAAGACTATCCGATCAATATTGGATTATTAAGTCGTTTTAGAACTCGGAAACAGCAAAACGAAACCATTGCAGGAATCAAAGAAGGAACCATTGACATTGTCATCGGGACTCATCGTTTATTATCAAAAGATGTGCAATATAAAGATTTAGGATTGCTCGTAGTAGATGAAGAGCAACGTTTCGGTGTAAAACATAAAGAGAAAATTAAACAACTAAAAGCAAATGTAGACGTATTAACATTAACGGCAACCCCAATTCCTCGTACATTGCACATGTCGATGTTAGGAATTCGTGATTTGTCTGTCATTGAAACACCACCAGAAAATCGTTTTCCAGTACAAACATATGTGATGGAACATAATCCTGTATTCGTACGGGAAGCTATTGAACGAGAAATGGCTCGTGGTGGTCAAGTGTTCTTGTTATATAACCGTGTTGAAAGTATAGAAAAGGTCGCTAGAGAAGTAGAGAATCTTGTAGAAGGAGCAAAAGTCTCTGTCGCACATGGACGCATGTCGGAAAATGAACTAGAAGATGTCATGATGCGCTTTTTAGAAGGGGAAAGCGATGTGCTCGTAAGTACGACCATCATCGAAACAGGGGTGGATATTCCGAATGTAAACACACTCATCGTATATGATGCTGACCATATGGGATTAAGCCAGTTATATCAATTACGTGGACGTGTTGGTAGATCGAATCGAATTGCATATGCTTATTTCACGTATCGAAAAGATAAAATTTTAACCGAAGTAGCTGAAAAAAGATTACAAGCAATCAAAGAGTTTACAGAATTAGGTTCTGGATTTAAAATTGCAATGCGTGACTTATCGATTCGTGGTGCAGGTAACTTACTTGGAGCAGAACAACATGGATTTATTGATTCGGTTGGATTTGATTTATATTCGCAAATGTTAAAAGAAGCAATTGATTCAAGAAAATTAGGTAAGCCAGTAGAAGCGGTACAACCATTTAACCCAGAATTATTATTAACGGTTGATGCTTATATTCCAGCAACATATATTGAAGACGAAAAACAAAAAATCGATATGTACAAACGATTCCAAACGATTGAGACGATCGAGGAATTACGTGATTTAAAAGATGAGATGATCGATCGTTTTGGTGATTATCCAAAAGAGGTAGAAGAATTGTTTTTAGTCTCCCATATAAAAATGTTTGCGAAACGTGAACGTGTGGAATCGGTCCAAGAGAAGCCGAATTTGATAGAGTTTATAGTAGAAGAAGAACGTAGTCAAAACATCGATGGATCCAAATTATTTGAAGTTGCGATGGAGTTCGGTAATAACGTTCAGTTAGGGACAGTAGGAAATAAATTAAAAGTAAAAATGAAGTGGAAAAATGAAACGAGACAACAGCGATATGATCTTGTTGCAAAGTTTATCGATAAATTATCAGGTGTCCATCAAGAAAAGATAGCAGAAACATCGGTATAATATATACAAATGCATGGAACTTCTATTCTTTCGTGATCGATAAAAAAATTAAATTTCCAAGTACGTATAGGCCAATGATGAATCATGTATAGTTCTGCTAAATTGTAACATACTATGAACAATAACGTTTTAAGTAGACATAAAGTGAGGTTGTTCATCGTATGAAAGCAACAGGAATCGTAAGACGTATAGATGATTTAGGACGTGTCGTTATACCGAAAGAAATAAGAAGAAATCTTCGTATTCGCGAAGGAGATCCATTAGAAATTTTCGTACAACGTGAAGGAGAAGTTATTTTAAAAAAATATTCTCCAATCAACGAGTTAGGGCATTTTGCTGAAATGTACGCGGAAGCTATTTTTGATGTCGTTCATTTACCTGTATTTATTACAGATCGAGATGAGGTCATCGCTGTAAGTGGGCGTGCGAAAAAGGGATACTTACAAGCCCCAATTGGATTACATATAGAAGAGGCAATTACAGAAAGAATATCTTCGCTAGAGGAAACGATGGAATCGCTAGAAATTATTCGTGGAAAAGAAGAGACTGTTGGTAATTATGCCATTAGTACGATTGTGGCGAATGGTGATCCAATTGGAGCGGTATTAATGATTGCAACAGATGATATGAAAGTAACGGAAGCCGAACAAAAAGTAGTCGCAGCGGCTGCCAGTTTTTTAGGAAAACAAATGGAATAATTATGTCATACTATAGGCTGTTCAAATAAACATTGTTTTATTTGAACAGCCTTTTTGTGTGAATCAGAATACACCAATCGTAGTGGACAGATGAGTTATGATATAATACATATATTTACTATAATATATAGGCAGGTTTACCATGAAACAAACGGATACAAATCAAGTTGTCCAAGGGGCACTTTTATTAACGATTGCAGGTTTATTCGGGAAAGTATTAAGTGCGATATACCGTGTTCCACTGCAAAATTTAACAGGTGATATTGGCTTTTATGTATATCAACAAATATACCCATTAATTGGAATGGTGATGATGTTATCTTTATATGGTTTTCCGGCAGCTGTATCAACATTGACGGCGAAGCAGCGGGCCAATAATATCCCCATGACATATAAACATTTTTATTTGCCGATTTTTGTTGTTTTGCTCTTTATGAATGGGATATTATTCGGGGTTACCATTTGTTTCGCACCATATATTGCATCATGGATTGGGGATGTACAATTAGAACGTACATTTTTCTTTGCGGCATTTTTATTTTTACTCGTTCCTTTTGTAGCTCTTTTTAGAGGGGTATCACAAGGGTATGAACGTATGCAGCCAACCGCATATTCGCAGATAGTAGAACAATTCACTCGTGTAACGATTATTATTGTAGCGGCTTATTTCGTTTACACCGGTACATTGCAATTATATGATATTGGTATCTTTGCGGTGTTGGCGACGATGATGGGGATGTTTTTTGGTTTGCTTACTTTACGAATATCTTTTCGTTTGGAAGTAGATCACCTCGACATACAACCTCGTCATATTCCGTGGAAAGATTATTTTTCGACTATATTCATGTTAGGATTTATCGCAGCATTGAATCATATGATTTTATTACTATTACAGTTTGTCGATGTATTTACATTGATTCCGGGATTATTGCAACATAACTTATCCTTAGAAGAAGCAATGCAACAAAAGGGAGTTTTTGATCGTGGGCAACCATTGATACAATTCGGCATCGTATTTGGTTCTTCTTTTGCATTAGCATTAATCCCATCCGTCATTACGAAAGATGTGAAAGAAAATACCGCACATCTTGTTTATGTAAGAGAAGCTGTCTTATTTAGTATGTATATTGCTGTCGGAGCAACTGTAGGGCTCATTTTATTAATGAAAGAAGTAAACATCGTATTATTTACAAATGAACTAGGGACAAACAGTTTACGGGTATTATCTTTATCGATATTAATGGCAGCAATGACGATTACGATGATTGCGATTCTACAAACGACAGGAAAAACAAATGTAACGGCGGTCTATATTTTGGTCACGGTTATCTTAAAAACAGGGCTGAATATATTATTAATTCCTCGGTTTGGGATAATGGGGAGTGCACTAGCAACATCAAGTAGCTTATTATTTTTATGTATCATCGTGGCACGTTTACTACGAAAATTATTGCCAAATTTACGCATGATGCATCACGTAAAATGGAAAGGGCTTCTAATTGCTACGGTAACGATGACGATGGTTGTCGGGCTATTAAAAGGCATTGCTTTCTTCCTTCCGTTTACACGTTTCACTTTAGCGGTATATGTACTAGGGACAGTAGTTATTGGTGCACTTACATATATGATTTGTCTTATTCGACATCATGTATTGTCGAAACATCAATATGAAGCATTACCTTTTTCACGATTATTTTTACGTTTGGAGAAAATTGTCCGAAAAAAAGATGAAGAAATTGGGAGGAAATGAAGTGGGTAAAATTGAAGTAATAGGTCTAGGGGCAGGAAATATCGAGCAATTGCCGTTTGGATTGTATCAAACATTAAAAAATGCTCCTACGACTATTTATGCGAGAACGTTAGACCACCCTGTTATAACTTATTTACAAGATGAAGGGGTACATTTTGAAAGTTTTGATACGATATATGAAAAACATAACCAATTTGATGCCGTATATGAAGAAATTGTAGACATATTAGTACAACAAGCGGAAACAGGAGATATATTATATGCGGTACCTGGTCACCCGATGCTAGCGGAACGCACCGTTCAGTTATTATTAGACGATCCGACAGCAGATGTACATCTTTTAGGTGGGCAAAGTTATTTAGATGATTTATTTACAGCGTTGAAAATGGATCCGATTGAAGGTTTTCAATTTGTGGATGGAACATCATTTGATCGTACATCATTACAATATAAACAGCATATTATTTTTTGCCAAGTATATGATGCATTTATAGCATCAGAGGTAAAACTTGCGCTACTAGAAGATTTACCAGCTCATTATGAGGTAACGATTGTCGAAGCGGCAGGAGCGGAGGATGAAAAATTGGTCACTGTTCCATTAGAAGAATTAGATAGAGTCATGGAAATGAGCAATTTAACATCTGTTTATGTTCCGCCGATAAAAAAAGCTTTACCACATCAATTCCAAACATTGCGTGAAACGATTCAAATTTTACGGGGACCAAATGGGTGTCCGTGGGATCGAAAACAGACACATGCTTCTTTAAGAAAATATGTACAAGAAGAAGTATATGAATTAATTGATGCGATTCAAAGAGAAGATGATGAAGGAATTATAGAAGAGCTCGGGGATGTATTGTTGCAAGTGATGCTTCATAGCCAAATTGGGGAAGACAACGGTTATTTTTCAGTAGATGATGTCATTCGTTCGATTACAGAAAAAATGATCCACCGTCATCCACATGTGTTTGGAGATGGAGAAAATAATAAATCTTGGGATGAATTAAAGCGGGAGGAAAAAAGGAAACCGAACCATTCTATCCTAGAAGATATCATCACTTTTGCTCCAGCATTACAAGTAGCTGAGGAAGTCCAGCAGAAAGCAGCAAAAGTAGGATTTGATTGGGATGAAGTAGCAGACGTATGGTTGAAATGGGAGGAAGAATTACAGGAATTTAAAGAGGCAGTGGAAGCGAATGATGGAAAAGAGATGGAAAAGGAGTTTGGAGATATGTTGTTCGTTCTGGTAAATATTGCGCGCTTTTATGACATATATCCAGAACATGCATTACAACAAACGAACGAAAAATTTATCCGCCGATTTCGTTATGTGGAACAATGTGTGAAAGAATCCAATAAGGAATTCCGTGATTTTACGTTATCACAGCTAGATCATTTTTGGAATGAAGCAAAGAAAGAGGAATGATGAATATGCGTTTAGACAAATTTTTAAAAGTATCACGAATCATAAAACGTCGCCCATTAGCAAAGGAAATTGCCGAACAAGGAAGAATTAAAGTAAATGACCAAGTAGCAAAACCTTCTGTCATTATCGATGTGGGGGATTTGATTACAATATACTTTGGACAAACAACATTAACAGTAAAAGTGTTACATGTAAAAGAACATGTGAAAAAAGACGAGGCAACGACATTGTATGAAGTTGTTCGTGAAGAGAAAGTGACATCTGCAGAATAATTCGTTCTAAACTTGTCCCTTTACACATACGTTATGAATAAGGGGTGAGAGGAATGAAAGATACATTAAAAGTTGAAAAAGAAATAACGACAGGAACACACGACATAAAAATTAAAAACCGCAAAGAAATTGAAGTAACCGGTGTAAAGGAAATCGATAGTTTTGACCAAGAGGAATTTTTATTACAAACGGTGATGGGATACGTGATTGTGCGTGGAGAAAAGCTTCAATTAAAAACATTAAATGTACAAGAAGGACTTGTCATCATTCACGGAAAGATCGATGACTTTTCGTATATGGATGATACACAACCGGAGTCAGCTAAAAGTTTATTTAGCAAGCTCTTTAAATGACCGTCCACCAAGAGTGGGTCTTTTTAAGTGTGATGATTTGTACGGGTGTCTATATCGGAATATCGACAGACACTTTACGCCACACGATCATGCCACTATTACGAAACGCACTTCTTTATCGTCTTTTGTTCGTATTGTACTGGCTTTGTCAAACCGCAATCGTTTATTACATTTTATATAAAATGAATAACGGTATATTGCGGTTTTACTTTTTATTAGCAGTTTTGCTTGGGTATAGTGCGTATATCGTTTTTATTCAAACCTTTTATATGAAATGTTTACAATGTATAATGCACATGGTTCGATTTGTTTGGCGTGTTCTATACCTGTTGATCGTGAAACCAATTACCTATATACTGTACTTTTGTATGAGGTGTTTGCTCTATGTATATAATTTTATGAAGAAATGCATGTATAAAGTATGGTTTAAATTATTTGGTCAACGTTTGCGACGGTTAAAGAGATTCATTTTACGAAAAAATAGTAATATAATTACCATTTTATGTCGCTTTTATAGTACAATATATACTAAATTGATGGATAAATGGAAGCGGTAAATTAGAGGAGGGAAGTCTCTCATGCAAAGGCAAGGTAGTTCAATCGCAAAAATTAAATCAAATTACGTAGAACAATATGAAAAACAAATGAAGCGGGAACAACGTAAAAAGAGACGATTAATGAAAAGACTCATACTTTCCGCTATTGTGATGGTCGTTATTTCAGGCTCATTATTTTGGTATCATATGTCACAGCGAGCTACATATGCAGATAAGTTAAATGAGCATGAAAAGCTCTTGGAAGAAAAGGAAACATTACAGCATGAAAAGGAAAAGTTAGTAGAAGAAGTGAATCTACTAAAAGATGATGATTATATTTTAGAAATTGCTAGAACCAATTACTTTTTATCTAAAGAGGGAGAGTTAATTTTTCAATTAGATGATGACGATAGTCTCTCTTATTGACATATTTTTGGATAATTCGTATACTATGAACAAATGGAAACATTTTTAAAATTATCAAGGAGGAGCATTTTTTAATGTCAATTGAAGTAGGCAGCAAATTGCAAGGGAAAGTAACTGGAATTACAAATTTTGGTGCTTTCGTAGAATTAGAAAAAGGTAAGACAGGACTTGTTCATATTAGTGAGGTCGCTGACAATTACGTAAAGGATATCAATGAACATTTAACTGTCGGAGACGAAGTACAAGTAAAAGTAATTAATGTAGAAGATGATGGTAAAATTGGATTATCTATTAAAAAGGCGAAAGAAAGACCTGTACGTCAAAAACAAACTCGAGAGAGAACGGAAAACTTCGAATCTAAAATGAATCGTTTTTTAAAAGATTCAGAGGACCGTTTAGCATCATTAAAGAAGCACACTGAATCTCGACGTGGCGGAAGAGGTGCTAAAAGAGGATAGCAATTGCTGTTTACGTAATAATGCTCTTATTATAATGAATATAAGGCGATCCAAGACAAGTGTATTTTATACACTTGTCTTTTTCTATATAAAGGGCGGAAAAGCTTGATCCCAATCATCAAAAGAGTTGCGAACAAAACAGCGTGCAAAATAGCTTAGAAGTGTCGGCGACAACCCTATTGGACAAAGCGTCATAATAAAACTAAAACGGTCATGTTTATCAGAATAAGATAAACATGACCGTTTTTCATCGATAGCGGCGGAGGGAGTCGAACCCACGACCTTTCGGGTATGAACCGAACGCTCTCGCCAGCTGAGCTACACCGCCATATAAGCCTAGTAGTTTTTCAACCAACATGAAATATAATACAACACTTTTAAAATGAAGTCAACAAATGTCCTTATTCCAAAAAATAGAGTAGTTTTGTAGAAGTTTTGCTTATATATGTACATGTTCGTATAATCCGTCGAAAAGTTCTTCCTTTCCCTTTCTCTATTTTGACAAAATAAACGACATATATGTGGTGTAATGAACGTACTATGATAGGAGGAGGAATATTGTGAGTGAAACAGTACAATCCAATATGGCGTTAAAAGATAGAAACCTCTACATGATGTTCTATACATTTTTAATGGAGAAAAATATTTTTCTATGGGCTACTGCATTATTATTGGGACGAGCAGTCATTTTATTTGAATTATCCCCTTTTGCTCTACCATTTTTTGCTGCATGCATGGTATATGGTCAGAAACGATTATCGATCCTATCGTTTTGGATGATCCTTGGTGCATGTACGTATTCTATAGAACAAGCAATATTTATCGTTCTATCCCTTAGCTTGTTCGTTTTTTTAATGAAGCTTCTTCCACAACAACGGCAAACAAAGTGGGTCATGACCTGTTTATTTATTGCAATGGTTACAACGAGATTCCTAATACATACGGTACAAATGAAATTGACGATTTATCATGGGGTAAGTTTTATCGTAGAAGCATGTTTGGCACTTATATTATGGATGATTTTTACACAAAGTATGGCTTTATTCTCTTTTAAATCATATACAGTGACATTGAAAAATGAAGAAGTTATTTCCATTATTATATTACTAGCTTCTGTTTTAACTGGTTTTATTGGTTGGAATATATACGACGTATCTTTAGCCTCTGTTTTTGCTAGATGGATTGTGTTAGTCATCGCCTGTGTGGGAGGGGCGGCGATTGGTGCTACAGTTGGGGTGGTAACAGGATTAATATTGGCCTTATCTAATATAACTAATTTATATGAAATGAGTTTACTCGCATTTGCAGGTTTGTTAGGTGGGTTATTGTATGAAGGGAAGAAATTTGGAACAAGTTCAGGACTTTTAATTGGCACCTTACTCGTAAGTGCGTATGGAGAAATAGGGGCAATTGGGTCAAATATGATGGCATCTATTGTCGCAGTTTGTCTATTTTATATGATGCCAAAACAATTACTCTATACTTTATCCAAATATATTCCGGGTACAGCAGCTTATACGTATGAAGAAAGAAAACATCTGCAAAAAATGCGCGACGTGACAGCGAAGCGAGTAGAACAATATTCTGATGTGTTTGAAGCGTTATCGGAAAGTTTTTTATCCTCAAGTATGAAAGAGCAGCAACCAGCATCCCTAAATGAAACAGATTATTTTTTAAGTTTCGTTACGGAAAAGACTTGTCAAAATTGTTTTATGAAGCAACGTTGTTGGGTACGGGAATTTGAAGATACGTACGTATTAATGGAAAACATGAAGGACGTCCTATTGCACGGTGGAAATATACACGATATGCAGCGGGCAAAATTTGATAGGCATTGTGTAAAATCAACAGAAGTCATTGAAGTGATGAAAAACGAAATATCATTATTATCTTTAAATAAGCAATTAAAAGAACAAGTCGCAGAAAGTAAAAAGATCGTCGCAGATCAACTACAAGGTGTGTCCCAAATGATGGATAATTTTGCAAAAGAAATTGTGAAAGAGCGCCATCGACATGAGCAAAAGGAAATCGAAATTGTACGAGCTCTGCAACAAATGCATATTTCATTAGAGAAAATTGATATTTACCAATTAGAAAAAGGGAATATCGATATGGAATTAGCCCTTATTTTTCACGATTATCATGGTGAAGGTGCGAAAGTCATTGCTCCCCTATTGTCTCATGTGTTAAATGAAACGATTGTCGTA
Source organism: Pseudogracilibacillus sp. ICA-222130 (assembly GCF_037892545.1). Lineage (NCBI taxonomy): Bacteria > Bacillati > Bacillota > Bacilli > Caryophanales > Bacillaceae > Pseudogracilibacillus > Pseudogracilibacillus sp. ICA-222130. The sequence continues at coordinate 11,967 of NZ_JBBKBG010000007.1, read as the reverse complement.
GAAAAAGAAGAAATATCTCCTTTTCCAAATGGGGTTAGCTTTTTAACCTTTCGTTCGGCAAAGCAATATACGATTGAAACAGGTGTTGCAACAGCAGCAAAAGGCGGTGGACTCATTTCTGGTGATTGCCATCTATTAACAGAGGTAGGAAAGGGTAAATATGCTTTGGCCATTAGTGATGGCATGGGGAATGGACTACGTGCACGGGAGGAAAGTAGTGAAACATTACGTTTATTAAAACAGTTATTGCAAACAGGTATATCAGAAAGCGTCGCAATTGAATCGATTAACTCAATCTTAGCGTTGCGAACTTCGGATGAAATTTTTGCAACATTAGATTTAGCAATTGTGAATTTACAAAATGCATCATTAAGATTTGTAAAAATTGGTTCTGTCCCTAGTTTTTTAAAACGTGGTAAGGAGGTTATCCAAGTTGACGGAAGTAGTTTGCCGATAGGGATTATCCAACAAGTAGAAGTAGATATGATTCAACAAACATTAAAACAGGGAGATATCGTTATTATGATGAGTGATGGACTGTATGATGGGATTGTACATGTGGCACATGATGAAAAACAATTACAACAAAAAATTGCACAAATCGAAACTGATGATCCCCAACATATCGCAGATTTACTTTTAGAAGATGTGGTTCGTGATAACGGGGGAACGATAAGAGATGATATGACGGTCGTCGTTTTTAAAATCGATAAATATCGCCCAAAATGGAAACCAATACCGGTGATGGAACAAATCGCTACATCCTAAAAGGTTTGTAAACGAATAAAGGGAGGAATGGATAACATATCATACCTACTTTATTCGTTTTTTTTTCACCAATTTGGTATGTGCAACGGAAATATGTCGAGAATCATACCTTTTTTCAAAAATAACGTCCTATTAAATGACATTTAGGATCAATCATCGTTATAATAAAGAAAAGGATGAGATTGGATTTATGATGAAGCAAATGGTACGTAATTTTATGAAACAACATCATATGGTAAACGAAAATGAAACGATTATTGTAGCAACATCGGGTGGGCCTGATTCTATGGCATTATTACATCTATTATGCCAAATGCGAGAAGAATTAGCTTTAACCCTTATTGCTGTGACAGTAGATCATCAATTACGTGGAAAAGCGTCAGAAGAAGATGTAGCATATGTTGCATCTGTTTGTAACGATTGGAGAGTCACCCATGAATCGGTGCGTATCGATGTACGTTCTTATGCGGCACAAAATAAATTAAGTACACAAGTCGCTGCCCGTACATTACGCTATGAAGCATTACACCGAATGATGGAAAAGTATCGTGCATCATCTGTCGCGATGGGCCATCATGGAGATGACCAAATTGAAACGATGTTAATGAGCTTAACACGTGCAACCACTTTAAATGGTATGCTAGGCATTCCAGTGAAACGTCCTTTTCATGAAGGGCATATTATTCGCCCGTTATTATGTGTCACTAAAACAATGATTGAACAATATTGTAAAAATGAAGACATTCATGCCCAAATTGATTTATCGAATTTTGATCCTTCTTATGAACGAAATTACATAAGAAAAACAATCGTTCCTCCGTTGAAAGAACGGTATGATCAATTACATCGGACGGTACAACGTTATACGGAAAGTGTTCAAGATGATGAACGTTTTTTACAAGCAGAAGCAAAAAAGATGTTCCGTGATGTGTGTACAATCCGAGAGGAAAAAGCAGAAATTGCCATCCAACTCGACCTATTTATGTCATACCCCGTCTCTTTACAAAGGCGTTGTTATCGACTAACATTAGACTATCTATATAAACAACCGTCACAAAATTTATCCCATGTACATGAAGGTCTATTTATGGAATTATTACAATCTGATATTCCAAATAAACGTATACAGTTTCCTGAAAATGTATACGTTGAAAAAGCGTATCGTACAGTATATGTATACAAGGAATGTGCAGTAGAAAAGGCACAACAAGAATGGTTACTGGAAGATAAAGAACAAATATGCACCTTACCGAATGGTGCTCGTGTAAGCTTAGCCTATATAGATCATATAGATGCTATACCTCGTAGTAAGTTTACATACCTTTGTAGGAAAGACGAGATTGTCTTCCCACTACATATTCGAACGAGACGTGATGGAGATAGAATGACGTATAATGGACTAGACGGTACAAAAAAGATAAAAGATATTTTTATGGACGAAAAAGTGCCACGTCATTTACGCGATGACAAATTCATTGTAACAGATCATACTGGTGAGATTTTATGGTTAATTGGCATTAGAAAAAATGAAAAAATAAACAAAAAGAAACAAGGCCTATGTATCATGCTCACCTATGAGCAGCATGGAAAAGGAAATGAGGAGGACAATTATGCGTGATGAAATATTAGAAGTATTAATAACGGAAGAAGATATAAAAGCGAAATGTGAAGAATTAGGGGAAAGCTTAACAAAAGAATACAAAGAGAAATTTCCGCTTGTAATCGGTGTGTTAAAAGGAGCAACCCCATTTATGGCTGATCTTATACGTCATATCGATACACATGTCGAAATGGATTTTATGGACGTATCGAGCTATGGAAGTGGTATGCGTTCATCTGGAGAAGTAAAAATTGTCAAAGATTTAGATGCGAAGGTAGAAGGAAGAGATGTACTCGTTGTAGAAGATATTATTGATAGTGGATTAACGTTAAGTTACTTAGTCGACCTATTTAAATATCGAAAAGCTAAATCAGTAAAAATTGTGACATTATTAGACAAACCTTCTGGAAGAACGGCAAAAATTAAAGCTGATATGGTTGGTTTTGAAGTACCAGATGAGTTCGTTGTTGGGTATGGTTTAGATTATAATGAGCGATATCGTAATTTACCGTATATCGGTATATTAAAGCCTGAAATATATCAAGATGAGATTGAAAAATAAAATGTGAACAAATTTTTATTTTCTTTTCTTGAAAATAAGTAAAATAAAGAGCATTTAGTTGTATTGGATAAATTTAATATGATACTATGTTATGGAGTTTTCCCGTTGAGGGGGGGAGGTTTGTAAATGGACCGAATTTTTCGGAATGTACTAACATATGCATTAATATTCGTCGTGTTAATCGGAGTGATCAGTCTTTTTAAAGGACAAAATGAACCGTCAGAAGAAATGAATGTAAAAGAATTCATAAGTGCTTTAGAAGATGATAAGATTGCGGAAATGACGATGCAGCCAAAGAATAAAATTATTAGAATTACTGGTGAATTAAAGAAAGACGATAAACCATTCGTCGTACAAGTACCAGATAATAACGATATTATCGCTAATATTACAGAAACAGCGAATGAGAAAAGTGTGCTGAAGATTGAACAGGAAGAACAGCCGAGTGCGTTCGTTAGTTTTCTGACGATGATGTTACCATTTTTATTAATTGGATTAATTTTCTTCTTTATTTTTACGCGAGCTCAAGGTGGAGGCGGCGGTGGCCGTGTAATGAACTTTGGTAAAAGTAAAGCGAAACTATATACAGAAGAACAAACGAAAGTACGCTTCACAGACGTAGCAGGAGCAGATGAAGAGAAGCAAGAGCTTATAGAAGTAGTAGAGTTCTTAAAAGATCCACGTAAATTCTCTGAATTAGGAGCACGAATTCCTAAAGGGGTACTATTAGTCGGACCTCCAGGTACAGGTAAAACATTACTTGCTCGTGCGGTTGCGGGAGAAGCTGGAACGCCATTCTTTTCTATTAGTGGTTCAGATTTCGTTGAAATGTTTGTCGGAGTTGGGGCTTCCCGTGTAAGAGACTTATTCGAAAATGCGAAAAAGAATGCACCTTGTATCATTTTCATTGATGAGATTGATGCAGTAGGTAGACAACGTGGTGCTGGTCTTGGTGGTGGTCACGATGAACGTGAACAGACATTAAACCAGTTATTAGTAGAGATGGATGGATTTGAAGGAAATGAAGGAATCATTATGATTGCTGCAACGAACCGTCCAGACATTTTAGACCCTGCATTACTACGTCCAGGTCGTTTTGATAGACAGATTCCTGTAAATAGACCAGACTTAAAAGGCCGTGTAGCTGTATTAAAGGTACACGCACGTAATAAACCTTTAGCTGAAGATGTAGATTTAAAGACGATCGCAGCTCGTACACCAGGGTTTGCTGGGGCAGACTTAGAGAACGTATTAAACGAAGCGGCATTAGTTGCTGCACGTCATGATAAAAAAGTCATTACAATGAAAGAAGTAGATGAAGCTATTGACCGTGTCATCGCTGGACCAGCGAAAAAGAGCCGTGTCATTTCAGAAAAAGAAAGACAAATCGTTGCATACCACGAAAGTGGGCATACAATTATTGGTATGGTGTTAGATGATGCAGACACCGTTCATAAAGTAACCATTGTTCCGCGTGGGCAAGCTGGTGGATATGCAGTTATGTTACCAAAAGAAGATCGCTTCTTAGCAACTCGTCCAGAGTTATTCGATCGTATTACAGGATTACTTGGAGGTCGAGTCGCAGAGGAAATCATATTTGGACGTGATCACGTAAGTACTGGTGCGTCAAATGACTTCCAACGTGCAACAGCGATTGCAAAACAAATGATCACAGAGTATGGAATGAGTGAAAAAATCGGACCTACTCAATTTGCGGATGGTGGAAAAGATCCGTTCTTAGGAAGAGATTTATCATCTGAGAAAAACTATAGTGAAGCAATTGCACATGAAATAGATATAGAAACACAGAGTTTCATTAATAGTTGTTATGAACGAGCGAAAGATATTTTAACAGAGCACCGTGAACAACTAGAGTTAATTGCTGAAAAATTATTAGAAGTAGAAACATTAAATGCAAACGAAATTAAGTCTTTATTTGATACAGGTGAAATGCCTGCGGAAAATACGACTTCTGAAGTAGAAGAAGAAGACGTAAAACTTGAAACGTACGAAGAGACGAAAGAAAAAGTAGCGAAAAAGCTCGAAGAATCAGAAGAACAGATGGATACAAATGCTTCTGACTCGCAAGAAGACACAACGTCCACAGACGTGAAATCGGAAGAGGACGAAAAAGATAAGTAAGTATATAAAAGCACAAGAGTCCATATCGTATGGATTCTTGTGTTTTTTTAATGGAGAGTAAAAGGATATAAATGGCTCTACAATAGATGGTGTTGGTGTAAAAAATGCCTAGATAAGGCAAGGGAAGGCAAATCCTGAACTTGGCTTAGAAAGCCGTACGCGGAAAGCGGAGGACATTTCCGAAGTGGCGTCATTGTAAAAGCGAAGTCAGTCTAGCCACATCTTTTCGGGAACGATTTTTAAAGAGTATTTTAATGAGACTAAATTTTTGTAAAAAGTGTGTAGTTCCGTCATAATAAATCAAGATGAAGTTCGTTTATAAATGGGAGCAAAATGATGGAGGAGTGAGCAGACGTATGATTTTTGTTATTGATATCGGGAATACAAATACAGTACTAGGAATTTTTGAAGAGGACAAACTAATATATGAGTGGCGTATCCAAACCGACATCCATAAAACGAAAGATGAGTTTGCGATGCTCATTCAATCCCTATTTCAGTTTAAAAAATTATCTTTTTCAGAAGTAGAAGGTATTATTATATCTTCTGTTGTACCACCAATTATGCGTTCATTAGAAACGATGTGTGTAGAATATTTCCACCTTACACCATATGTAGTTGGAAAGGATACATTGACGGCACCATTAGAAATAGCCTATCCAAACCCGAAAGAGATTGGAGCAGATCGAATTGTAAATGCTGTTGGAGCCATTCATCTATATGATGAACCGATGATTATTATTGATTTTGGTACAGCCACAACATTTTGTTATGTGGATGGTCAGAAACGATATCACGGAGGAATTATTACACCAGGTATAAAAATTTCCATGGATGCTTTGTACGATAAAGCATCGAAGTTACCAAAAATTGAAATTGCGCCACCAGAAAAAGTCGTTGGATCGTCGACGGTCGAAGCGATGCAATCAGGAGTATATTATGGATATGTATCACAAATTGATGGGATTGTTCGCCGAATGAAAAGGGAGCTTGGTGTTAATCCAACAGTTATTGCAACAGGAGGCTTTGCTTCCTTAATTGCAAAAGGATCTGAAACCATTCAACATATTGAACAACACTTAACATTAAAAGGGTTATATTATATATATCAACATGAAGAAAAGAGGAACATGTAAATGCAAGATTATTTAGTGAAAACAACACTGTACGACGGAATGGTTCGTGCATATGCTTCTGTTACAACGAATATGGTAGAAGAAGCTAGACGTAGACAAGATACATGGGCGACACCATCTGCAGCATTAGGTAGAACACTTACGATTACGAGCATGATGGGAGCAATGTTAAAAGGAGAAGATTCCTTAACGGTAAAAGTAGAAGGAAGTGGACCAATCGGCGCAATTATTGTCGATGCAAATGCGCATGGAGATGTACGTGGATATGTGATTCATCCACATGTTGATTTCCCATCAAATGAATACGGGAAATTAGATGTTCGAGCAGCTGTTGGAACAGAAGGGACATTAAGCATTGTAAAAGATCTTGGTTTAAAAGATTATTTTACAGGACAAGTCCCAATTGTATCTGGAGAAATTAGTGAAGATTTCACTTATTATTTTGCAACATCGGAACAAACACCATCGGCAGTTGGAGCAGGGGTATTAGTGGATACTGATTATACGATTAAAGCGGCAGGTGGTTTTATCGTACAATTAATGCCAGGTGCAACAGAAGAAGTAGTGACAAAACTTGAACAAAAATTAGAAAATTTCCCCCCTATTTCTTCCTTAATTGAAGCAGGAAATAGCCCGGAAGAAATTTTACAACAGTTATTTGATGATGAAGCAATTGAAGTATTAGAAAAAATGGATGTCCAATATAAATGTAAATGTTCCAAAGAGCGAATGAAGAATGCTGTTAAAGGATTAGGGTCGGAGGAAATTACAAAGATGATAGAAGAGGATCATGGTGCAGAAGCGACCTGTCATTTTTGTAATGAGGTGTATCATTTAACAGAAGACGAATTACGTGCATTATTATAAAGTATTAGAAAGAGAAAAAGTAGAAGTAACATATGAGAATATGGAAAACTTCTACTTTTTTGTTGTTTATAGTTGACAAACACTGAACGGAAAGGTATATTATAAATAAATCCTATAAAAATACTATGAATTGAGAGGGATCGAATATGAAAGTGACAGAAAATATTGCTCAGTTAATTGGAGAAACACCAGTCGTTAAATTACCACAAGCAGATGAAAATAGTGCAGAAATATATGTGAAATTAGAATACTTTAACCCAGGAAGCTCTGTGAAAGACCGTATTGCATTAGCAATGGTTGAAAGAGCGGAAGAAGAAGGACTTATTAAGCCTGGAGATACATTGGTTGAACCGACGAGTGGAAATACTGGTATTGGTTTAGCATTGGTCGCTGCTGCAAAAGGGTACAATTTAGTCGTAGTGATGCCAGACACGATGAGTCAAGAACGTCGTAACTTATTAAAAGCTTACGGTGCTAAATTATATTTAACACCTGGTGCAGACGGGATGAAGGGTGCAATCGCAAAAGCAGAAGAATTAAAAGAAGAAAACGGTTATTTCATGCCTCAGCAATTTAAAAATGTAGCAAACCCAGAAGTACACGCTCGTACAACAGGGCAAGAGCTTGTAAAACAATTCCCTGATGGAGTAGATGGGTTTATATCTGGAATCGGTACAGGTGGAACGATTACAGGTGCTGGAAAAGTATTAAAGGAAAATTTTGACGGTGTAAAAGTATATGCAGTAGAACCAGAAGATTCACCGGTATTATCAGGAGGTTCACCAGGTCCACATAAAATTCAAGGAATCGGTGCTGGTTTTGTTCCGGATGTACTAGATACGGAAATTTATGATGAAGTTATTAAAGTGAAAAACGAAGAAGCGTTTGATGCTGCACGTACAACGGCTAGAACAACAGGAATTTTAGGTGGTATTTCTTCTGGAGCTGCAATTGCTGCCGCTAAAAAAGTCGCAAAAGAATTAGGTGCAGGCAAAAAAGTAGTTGCTATTTTACCTGATAATGGTGAGCGTTACTTATCAACAGCATTATATCAGTTCGAGGAATAATAGAAGAAATAAAAATAGATCGTGATTCAATTTGAACAAATATTGAATCATGGTCTTTTTTTGTCTATTTATCGTACGAATTATCTTACATCGCTATTTATTTATGGTAAACTAAATGGGGAAATAGTTGAATTTTTACATGTAGAGGAAGATTTTATGTATATACATACACCTTCAAAAAAAATAGATGTATCCAAACGAACATTAATTATGGGGATTTTAAATGTCACACCTGATTCTTTTTCGGACGGAGGTTCCTATACATCGGTGGATCTTGCCATTGCGAGAGCAAAACAGATGGTCGAAGATGGGGCAGATATTATAGACATCGGTGGAGAATCGACGAGACCAGGTCATGATCCTGTTTCAGAAGAGGAAGAAATAGAGCGCGTTATTCCTGTTATTCAAGCATTGAAAGAACATATAAATATTCCGATATCGATTGATACGTATAAAGCAAAAACAGCAGAAGCGGCTGTGAAGGCAGGAGCAGACATTATAAATGATGTATGGGGTGCAAAAAAGGAACCAGCAATTGCAAAGGTTGCAGCAACTTATAATGTTCCGATTGTGTTAATGCATAATCGAAATCATACATCTTACCATGACATGATAGAGGATATAGTAACAGAACTACAAGAAAGTATTGATATTGCGAAACAGGCTGGTGTTCAAGACAAACAAATTATTGTCGATCCTGGAATCGGTTTTGGTAAAGAGGTACAAGATAACTTTTTTGTTATGAGGCATTTACATGAAATTGTAGCAAAGTTACCGTACCCACTTTTACTAGGTGCCTCAAGAAAAAGATTTATAAATGAAGTGTTAGATTTACCGGCAGAAGAACGGGATAATGCAACAGGTGCTACAACTTGTTATGGCATTGCACAAGGTGCTCATATCGTTCGTGTACATGAAGTGAAAAAGACGAAAGAGCTAACGACAATGATGGATGCGATGGTACATGGGGTTGGATTACATGGATAAAATAATTTTAAAAGATCTGCAATTTTATGGATATCATGGTTTATTTGAAGAAGAGAATAAATTAGGGCAACGCTTTTCAGTTGATTGTGAGCTGTATACTTCTTTAAAAGAAGCTGGGATGACAGACGAAATGAATGCATCAATTCATTATGGTCATGCTTATGAACTTATTCGTGATATCGTCGAAGGTAAACCAAAAAAATTAATCGAAGCAGTAGCAGAAACAATTGCAAAATCATTATTTGATCAGTTTCCAATGTTACATGCGTGTATGGTTAGAGTAGTGAAACCAAATCCACCAATTCATGGGCAGTATGAGTCTGTTGCGGTAGAAATTTATAGGGAGCGAGAAAAATGAATGTAGCATATATAAGTTTAGGTTCTAATATCGAGCCTCGTGAACAATATATGGAGGATGCTTTGAAAAAGTTGGAAGCACATAAAGAAATAACTATTGTGACAAAATCAACAATCTATGAAACTGCTCCGGTTGATTATTTAGACCAAGACCAATTTTTAAATATGGTGATTGAAGTAGAAACTTCATTAAAAAATATCGAGTTATTACGTGTATGCCAACAAATTGAAAATGAACTAGGAAGAGAACGTACGATAGATAAAGGACCACGTACAATGGATTTAGACATATTGCTCTTCAATTCTGAGAATAGAGAAATTGAAGGATTGCGAATTCCTCACCCAAGATTACATGAAAGAGCTTTTGTTCTAATTCCGTTATTTGAAATTGCACCTGAATTAGCATTACCAACTTCTGGTGTATTAATTGAAGATTTATTGCAAAAAATATCGGACAAAGAAAAGGCGACAGTTGTAAAATGGGAAAAGGTATAATTTTTAAACAAAATATGTAAATTGACTTGCTTTATAGAACGATGATTCGTAAAATATAGAACAGATTCGAATGAACTTGAATATGATTAAATGGAGTGATTATGTTGTCGGAAGAACTAAATGAACATATGAGAGTGCGTCGCGAAAAATTAGCGACCTACTATAATGAAGGACTAGACCCTTTTGGTGGTAAGTTTGAACGAACGAGCAACGCAAAGGAATTGCATGATTTATATGAGGAATTTTCAAAAGAAGCATTAGCTGAAAAGGACATTTCAGTTACAATAGCTGGTCGAGTAATGACCAAACGTGGAAAAGGAAAAGTAGGATTTACGCATATTCAAGATGCGACAGATCAAATTCAACTATATGTAAGAAAAGATGATATCGGAGAAGAGGCTTACGAAATCTTTAAGTCGGTAGATATTGGTGATATTATCGGTGTAACAGGTGTTGTTTTTAAAACGAATGTTGGGGAATTATCGATTCACGCGAAGGAATTTACATTACTAACCAAATCATTACGTCCGTTACCAGATAAATACCATGGTTTACAAGATATTGAATTACGCTATCGCAAACGTTATTTAGATTTAATTACAAATGAAGAGAGTCGCAAAACGTTTGTCATGCGAAGTAAAATTATTCAATCGATGAGAAATTATTTAAATAATGCAGGATTTTTAGAAGTAGAAACACCAATGCTTCACTCTATTCCAGGTGGAGCTGCTGCACGTCCATTTGAAACACATCATAATGCTTTAGATATGGAATTATATATGCGAATCGCAATTGAATTACATTTAAAGCGACTAATTATCGGTGGATTAGAAAAAGTATATGAAATTGGCCGTGTGTTTAGAAATGAAGGGGTATCTACAAGACATAATCCAGAATTTACGATGATTGAGTTATATGAGGCTTATGCAGATTATAAAGATATTATGTCGCTAACAGAAAATATGGTTGCACATATAGCAGAGGAAGTATTAGGAACGACAACCATTCAATATGGCGAGGATACGATTGATTTAAAACCAGAATGGACAAGACTTCATATGGTAGATGCTATTAAGGAATATGTCGGTGTAGATTTATGGGGAAATATTTCAGATGAAGAAGCACGCTCATTAGCAAAAGAGCATGGTGTGGAAATCACCGATGCTATGACATATGGACATATCGTAAATGAGTTCTTTGAGCAAAAGGTGGAAGAACAACTTGTACAACCAACATTTATTTATGGACATCCTGTAGAAATTTCTCCATTAGCCAAGAAGAACAGAGAAGATGAGAGATTTACAGATCGTTTTGAATTGTTTATTGTAAGAAGAGAACATGCAAATGCATTTACAGAGTTAAATGACCCAATTGATCAACGTCAACGTTTTGAAGCACAAGTTGCAGAACGTGAAGCTGGAAATGACGAAGCACATTTAATGGACGAAGATTTCTTAGAAGCATTAGAATATGGAATGCCACCAACAGGAGGACTAGGAATCGGAATCGATCGCTTAGTTATGCTATTAACAAACGCACCGTCTATTAGAGACGTATTATTATTCCCGCAAATGAAAACTAAATAATAATAGTAGATCAAACACAAGGCGAACAGAAACCTCTATCACGATTAGGTGAATCGTTGATATATCAATGTTTCTGTAATTTACGCCTTGTGTTTTTCATTTTTGTTATCATATTGTTTGCAAACATTTTTGGAATTTGTTATATTTATTTATGCCGTTCGAGAGAGGTATTCATTTTGAAAACTTTTTCGAAAAAAAGATTCAACAAAGTTGTTGACATCAACATGGCATGTATGCTATATTATAAAGGTCGCTATTTTAGCGAACGAAAAACGAGTTAAAAAACTTCATCAAAACTGTTGACAAAGAAATATCAGCATGATATAGTATAGAAGTTGCCTCAAGAGAGGCGAACATTTGTTCCTTGAAAACTGAACAAAGACAATAAATGTCAAAGAAA
>NZ_JBBKBG010000006.1:0-86166 GCF_037892545.1 Pseudogracilibacillus sp. ICA-222130 | reverse complement strand
ACATGGAAGTTGAAGAAAATGCTGTAGTACTAAGGTCATATCAAGGACAAATGACTAAGTTCATTACGGCTAAATTGACATTTACACTAAATATTGTTGACCAATCGTTATATTTTCGATATATGAAGACAAGTATAAAGGCATTGAAAAAGCATTTACCGTATATTGAGCATAGATTGATATATCCATACAATAACGGTCGTATTGAAGGAATTAATAATAAAATAAAGGTATGGAATCGCGTTACATATGGATATCGATATTTTCATCACTTTAAAAAGAGAATCATTTTACACTTTAAATGGAGATCCATCATACAAAGTAAAAAATCCTCCCCCCTTAGAGCTTAAACTACAAAGGAAGAGGAAACCGGCATGTAAACATCCATATGAAATGTACATAGACGTTTGCGTAAAAAAAGGCCTAGATAAGACAAGGGAAATCAAAGCCTGAGCTTGTATTTGCAGCCGCATGCGGAAAGCGGAGTGCATTTCCGAAGTGACATATTCATGCTATTCTTATTGGCTCAACACAATTAAATAGTAGATGACTTTAAGAAGGTCACCAACACCATTTGACAAAGAGCCAAAAAAGCGAAACATTACTCGTTTCGCTTTTCTAGTTTTGCTCTTATTTCATTTTCTTTCTGTTTAAACTCTCGACTAACAAAAAATTCAATATGTTGCATTAAATTTGTAAATTCCCCGGGCAATAATCCACCATATTCCCCATCTAAATTTAATTGCATTCGTTTTTTTGGTGTCACTTTAATCTTTTTCGCTTGTGTGTAAATGACTAAATCATCATCAATATGATTCCCTCTTAATCCAGTCGTTGCAATTCGAAGGAATTCTGCTAAGTTCGTTTTCTTTAAAATAAGTAAATCAAAATAGCCGTCATCAATTAATGCATCAGGGGCGAGTTTTTCAAAACCGCCAACAGAGTTTGTGTTTGCAACGAGAAATAGCATAATATCGCCTTCGAACACTTTATCATCATACTCAATTTTTACAGAAGCTGGACGTAAAGATGGCAACATTTCAATTCCTTTTACATAGTAAGCTAGTTGACCGATAGCAGCTTTTAATTTAATCGGTACATCATATGTTAATTCCGTTAAATCACCACCACCAGCAATATTAATAAAATAATGCTCATTCACTTTTCCAATATCAAGTGCTTGAATATGTTCTTCTAAAATAATATCAACTGCTTTATGTATTTCACGCGGAATCATTAATGCTCTAGCAAAATCATTCGTCGTCCCCGCTGGAATAATACCTAATTTTGGACGATAATCTTGCTCCGCAATTCCATGAACAACTTCATTAATTGTTCCATCTCCGCCAGCAACGACGATCATGTCATATTTTCTCTCTACAGCAATTTTCGCCGCTTCTGTTGCGTCTCCTTCACCTGTTGTTGCGTGTGCAGATGTTTCATAACCTGCTTTTTCAAAACGCTCTAACACTGCTGGCAATTCTTTTTTAAATACTTCACGTCCTGCACTAGGGTTGTATATAATACGTGCCCGTTTCATTTGATGACCTCCTCAAATTAGAGCAAAACAATAAAAAGGAAACACGAACAAGATTCGACGATGACGTTTCACAACAACTTCGTAACATAATGTCCGTGTTTACTAAATATCGATAGTAATGTAATTACTGTTTATCTAATTCTTCTTTTAAAATTTTGTTAACTAATGGTGGGTTTGCTTGTCCTTTTGTCGCTTTCATCGTTTGACCGACCAAGAATCCAAGCGCTTTTCCTTTACCGTCTTTATAGTCAGCAACTGATTGTTCATTATTCGCTAATACTTCTAAAATAATGTCACGAAGTTGACCCTCATCAGAAATTTGTGCTAACCCTTTTTCTTTTACGATCACTTCAGGATCTCCACCATTTTCAATTAATTCTAGGAAAATGTCTTTTCCAATTTTCGACGAAATAGTTCCATCTTTAATTAATTGAATCATTTTAGCTAATCCTTCTGGTGTAATAGCAAGATCTTCTAATTCTTTTAAATGCTTATTCATATAAGCAGAAAGATCCCCCATCATCCAGTTAGAAGCTTGTTTTGCATCTGCACCTAATTCAACTGTTTTCTCAAAGAAATCAGCCATTTGAATCGTTGCCGTTAATACACCGGCATCATATTCTGGTAAACCTAACTCTTCTACATAGCGTTTTTTACGAGCGTCTGGTAGTTCAGGAATTTGTTTACGAATTTCTTCCTTCCATTCATCACTAATAAATAGTGGGACAATGTCAGGGTCTGGTAGGAAACGATAGTCATCTGCACTATCTTTTACACGCATTAAAATCGTCTTTTTCGTTTTTTCATCGTAACGACGTGTTTCTTGTTGAATGACGCCACCTTCTGATAAAATTTTTGCTTGACGTTTTTCTTCATATTCTAATCCAGCACGAACGAATGCGAATGAGTTTAAGTTCTTTAACTCTGTTTTGGTACCAAATTCTTTTTGTCCAACTGGTCGTAATGAAATGTTCGCATCACAACGTAATGAACCTTCTTCCATCCGTACATCCGATACTCCTGTATATTGAATAATCGATTTTAATTTCTCTAAATAAGCATATGCTTCTTCAGGTGAACGGATATCTGGTTCTGATACGATTTCAATTAATGGTGTTCCTTGACGGTTGTAATCGACTAAAGAACCATCTAGTCCGTGTGTTAATTTACCAGCATCTTCTTCTAAATGAATACGTTCGATACCGATTTTTTTCTTTTCTCCATTCACTTCAATCTCAATCCAACCATTTTCCCCAATCGGTTGAGCGTCTTGTGAGATTTGGTATGCTGCTGGGTTATCCGGATAGAAATAGTGTTTACGGTCAAATACTGTTTCCGAAGCGATATCACAATTTAATGCCATCGAAGCTTTCATTCCGAAGTTAACAGCTTCTTCGTTTAAAACTGGCAATGTCCCAGGATACCCTAAGTCCTTCGGGTTAATATTTGTGTTTGGTGCTTCTCCAAATGCGTTTGGGCTTGAGGAGAAAATTTTTGTATTTGTTTTTAATTCTACGTGTACTTCTAATCCAATTACTGTTTCGAATTTCATGCCTCCGCACCCCCTAAGTTTGGACGCTTTTTATGATGATTTGTCGCTTGTTCATATGCATATGCAACACGATAAATCGTTTGTTCATCAAAATGCTTTCCGATAATTTGTAACCCTAATGGTAAACCTTCTTCCGTGTAACCACTTGGAACAGAAATTGCTGGTAATCCAGCTAAGTTTACAGGTACTGTTAACATATCACTCATATACATTGTTAATGGATCTTTTACAACTGAGTCAAACTCAAATGCAGCTGTCGGAGCCGTTGGGCCGACAATAACATCATAATGTTCAAAAGCCGCTTTAAAGTCGTTTGCAATTAACGTACGTACTTTTTGCGCTTTACGGAAGTATGCTTCGTTAAAGTTATCCCGACCACTTAATATAGTTGAACCTGTTAAGATTCGACGTTTCGCCTCTTCCCCGAAACCTTCTGTACGTGATTTCTTAAACATATCGATCATATCTGTCGCTTTCTCTGAACGATGACCAAAACGAACACCGTCAAAGCGCGCTAAACTTGAAGATACCTCTGCATTTGCAATAATGTAGTAAACTGCATCCGCATACGCTAAATGTGGTAAGTTTACTTCTTCTACTGTTGCACCTAATAGTTCATACATTTTTAATGCATTTTCAACAGATTCTTTTACTTCTTCTGATACACCTTCACCTAAAAATTGCTTCGGTACTGCAATTTTTAAACCTTTTAATTCACTTGTTAAATTTTCAGCATATGCTGGAACTTGTTCTTTACTGCTTGTCATATCATTTTTATCATGACCGGCAATTACTTCTAATACTCGTGCGTTATCTTCAACTGTACGTGTCATTGGACCAATTTGATCTAATGATGGTGCCATTGCAACTGCTCCAAAGCGAGATACTAATCCGTATGTAGGCTTCATACCAACGATACCACAAAATGCCGCCGGTTGACGGATTGATCCACCAGTGTCAGTTCCTAAAGAAAACATGACTTCTCCCGCTGCAACTGCTGCTGCCGAACCACCACTTGAACCACCTGGTACATGATTTAAATTCCATGGATTACGAGTTTTCTTAAATGCAGATGACTCTGTGGATGAACCCATCGCAAATTCGTCCATGTTTAATTTCCCCATAAATAATGCATCTTCTGTAGACAATTTTTGTATGACTGTTGCATCATATAATGGGTCGAAGTTTTCTAGCATTTTACTTGCACATGTTAAGTTTAAACCGTTCATTGCAATATTATCTTTAATCCCTGCTGGAATAGCACTTAATTTTTTATCATAAGCTTTCGTTTCATCGATCTTTGCCGCTTTTTCTAAAGCTATTTCTTCTGATACTTGTAAAAATGCTTGTACATCACCGTCTACAGCTTTAATTTGATCAAGAGAAAGTTCCGCTAACTCTGTTGCACTAATTTCCTCGTTTTGTAACATTTGTTCTACTTGCTTAATCGTATAATTATGTAAACTCACGTTTTGCCCTCCTTTAGTCCATGATTGATGGAACTTTGATTTGACGTTCTTCCAATTCTGGTGCATTTTCCAATGCTTTTTCTCGATTTTCCCATACGACTGGTTCGTCTTTACGTAGAACATTCGTTGTCGCATTTCCGTTTGTCGTTGGTTTTACACCGTCTGTATTTATTTCATTAATTTTTTCCGTAAAGGTAATAATTTCTGTAATTTGTTCACTGTACATTGCCGCTTCTTCATCCGTTAATTCTAAACGTACTAAGTCAGCAGTTCTTAAAATATCTTCTTTTGTAATATTTGCCATTTTGGTTCACCTCCAAATATATAAACTCTTTATATGTGTCACAATTTTGCTTCATATTCAGCTTCGTTTTCATTTATAAAATAAAGAGTACAACACTCTTGATAATAGCAGAAACACAACTGTTTTCGCAACTATTCGCACTGTTTTTGACGTATTTTCCACGAAAAAAAGCCATTCGATCTCTTTACAAAAAATCGAATGGACTCTCTCTTTTATGAACGTTCTTTTTTTAGCAATGTAATCGTTTCATCAAATTCAGCTTCGATCGTAGTGTTTTCTTTATATGTCGCTTTACTAACGATGATTGTTATGAATAAATTTAATAAAAATCCTGGTACAATTTCATACAATGTATCTGTAAGTACTGGAGTCATGCCCCAAATTAATACTGTAATCGCACCAACAATCATCCCACTAAGTGCACCGATGTTCGTAATTTTCCTCCAATAAAGTGTAAGCAAAATGATTGGTCCAAATGAGGCTCCAAATCCCGCCCATGCGAAGGAGACGAGCTTTAAAATCGTATCTGTTTTCCCCCAAGCAAAACCTAATGCAATGAGAGATACAAATAGGACGGAGATACGCCCAAGGAATACATATGTTTTATCTTTGGCATCACTTTTAATAATCGCTTTATATAAGTCCTCAATAAGTGCTGATGAAGTCACAATTAATTGCGAGGAAATCGTACTCATTACTGCTGCTAAAATTGCCGCCAACATAATACCTGCGATAAACGGATGGAAAATAATTTGCCCTAATTCAATAAAAATTGCCTCAGGGTCTGTCAGCTCTAGTTGAGGATTTTGCTGAAAATATGCAATCCCTATTAAAGCTGTACACATGGCACCAATTAAACTAAGCGCCATCCAACCAATACCAATTCGACGTGCCTCTCTCGTTTCTTTTACCGATTTTATTGCCATAAATCGCACAATAATATGTGGTTGCCCAAAATAACCGAGCCCCCAAGCTAATGAGGAAATAACCCCTAATATTGTAGCACCTTTCCATAAACTTAATCGATTCGGATCAACCGCCTCAATCGATTGAACCGTTTCCGTAAATCCTCCCGTAAGGAAAACCCCAAATACCGGCACGAGGATCAACGCTAAAAACATAATTAATCCTTGCACGAAGTCTGTATAACTTACTGCTAAAAATCCTCCGAATAACGTATAGGACACAACGACAATGGAAACGATAATCAATCCTGTATGATAGGATAATCCAAATGAACTTTCAAAAAAGACGCCTCCTGCAACCATTCCCGAAGATACGTAAAATGTAAAGAAGATTAAGATGATAATTCCAGAAGCAACACGGAGGATACGTGTTGAATCTTTTAACCTATTTTCTAAATAACTAGGGATTGTAATGGAGTTATTCGATACTTGTGTATACATTCTTAATCTCGGCGCAACGAAAATCCAGTTTAAATATGCTCCGATTGTGAGACCAATCGCAAGCCATGCTTCCACTAGACCTGTGGTATAAATAGCACCTGGAAGTCCCATTAGTAACCAACCAGACATATCAGCTGCCCCAGCACTTAAAGCAGTTACTGCCGGACCGAGCGCTCTCCCACCTAGCATATAATCTGTTAAATTCCTTGTTCTTCTGAATGCATACCATCCTATTACCAACATCGCAATCATATATAGGATAATCGCAATTAATTGAAATATATATTCCGAAGCCATATCATTCCTCCTTTAAAATTTTAATTATTGTATATGTATGCACATTTTCATAAAAAAATATATTGTACTCATGATAGCATTATACGGAAAAATAAGTTCATTTGAAATAATTTGCCTTTTTTAATCGACTTAATGTTTGGCGGATGCGACCACACGTTTAATGGATGCAATAAACGAAATTTGGATGCAATAAACGTGAAAACAGATGCAATAAACAAATTTTAGATGCAACGAACGCGAAAACAGATGCAATAAACAAATTTCAGATGCAACAAATGCGAAAACAGATGCAATAAACAAAATTTGGAGGCAACAAACGCGGAAACAGATGCAATAAACAAATTTTAGATGCAACGAACGCGAAAACAGATGCAATAAACAAATTTCAGATGCAACGAATGCGAAAACAGATGCGATAAGCAAATTTCAGATGCAACGAACGCGAAAACAGATGCAATAAACAAAATTCAGATGCAACAAACGTGAAAACAGATGCGATAAACATTATTCAGATGCAATAAACGCAAAAACAGATGCAATAAACAAATTTTAGATGCAACGAACGCGAAAACAGATGCAATAAACAAATTTCAGATGCAACGAATGCGAAAACAGATGCGATAAGCAAATTTCAGATGCAACGAACGCGAAAACAGATGCGATAAGCAAATTTCAGATGCAACGAACGCGAAAACAGATGCAATAAACAAAATTCAGATGCAACGAATGTGAAAACAGATGCGATAAACAAATCTTAGATGCAACAAACGTGAAAACAGATGCAATAAACAAATTTCAGATGCAACAAACACAAAAACAGATGCAATAAACAAAATTTGGATGCAACAAACACGAAAACAGATGCAATAAACAAAATTTGGATGCAACGAACGCGAAAACAGATGCGATAATCAAAATTCAGATGCAACCACCAATCCAAACCATCAAAACAAAAGGAAATTTAGCGACAAATTGTGCTAAATTTCCTTGTCCTATCCAACATAGCGAGTTAAAACATTTCAGATGTCGTTTTACCTTGCATATGGTGAATTAAATAGTCTGGGCCTCCAGCTTTAGAATCTGTTCCTGACATATTGAATCCACCAAATGGTTGATAACCGACAATAGCGCCAGTACAACCACGATTAAAATATAAATTTCCCACGTGGAAGTCACGACGAGCTTGTTCTAGATGAGCACGATTATTTGTAAAAACCGCGCCAGTTAGCCCGTAATCCGTATTGTTCGCAATCTCAATTGCTTCTGTAAAATCTTTTGCACTCGTTAAGGCAACGACTGGACCGAAAATTTCTTCTTGCATGATTCTTGCCTCAGGATCCACATCAACAAATACTGTTGGATCAATAAACCAACCTATTTCTGAATTTCCGCTTCCACCAGCTGCGAGTGTTCCTTCACTCTTTCCTAAATCAATGTAACTCATGATTTTCTTATATGCTGCTTCGTCAATAACAGGGCCCGTAAAATACTCATTTGTGGCAGGGTCACCTGCACGCATTTCTTTTGCTAAGGAAACGACAAGATGTTTCACTTCTTCATACACATCTTGATGAATCACCGCACGAGAACAGGCTGAACATTTTTGCCCTGAAAAACCGAAAGCAGATTTCACAATAGAATCAGCTGCCAATTGTAAGTCTGCATCTTTATCCACAACAATTGTGTCTTTCCCACCCATTTCAATAATCGTTCGCTTTAGCCATTTTTGACCTTTATCTTCATGAACGATGCCTGCACGTTGGAATATTCTCGTTCCAACTTCACGCGAACCTGTAAAACTAATAAAACGTGTACGCGGATGATCGACTAAATAATCTCCAACTTCTCCACCAGGTCCAGGAATATAATTAATCACACCTTTTGGCAAACCAGCCTCTTCTAATACCTCCATAAATTTATAGGCAATCACTGGCGTTGCGCTTGCTGGCTTTAATAAAACTGTATTCCCAGTAACCATTGCGGCCGCAGTGGTCCCTGCCATAATCGCAAATAAAAAATTCCACGGTGATATAACTACACCGACTCCTAGTGGGATATAATGAAATTGATTATACTCAATTGGTCTACTTTCTACATGTACTCCATCTTTTAACGCCAACATTTGTCTCCCATAATATTCTAAAAAATCAATTGCCTCTGCTGTATCCGCATCCGCTTCATTCCACGGCTTTCCGCCTTCTTTTATTAATAACGCACTAAATTCATGCTTTCTTTTTCGAATAATTGCCGCTGCTTTAAATAAAATATCCGCACGAAATTTCGGATCAGAAGAACGCCACGTTTCAAATGTTTGATCTGCCACTTGCATTGCACGTTCTGCTAATTGTTTATTCGATTTTGCGACAAATCCAACAACTTCCTCCCGATTTGCAGGGTTAACAGAAATGATTTTTTCTTCCGTCATGACACGTTCTCCATCAATAATTAACGGATACGTTTCCCCTAATTGTGTTGTTACATATTCAATGGCTTCTTCCATTGCACGTCTATTCTCTTCTACTGTAAAATCTGTGAAAGGTTCATGTTTGTAAGGTACTACCATAAAGAATTCCTCCTTTATTTGTGAGTAACATTACGTGAAAACTATTCCCCACATATTTTTTCTATACTATTAGTATAAACGTAATTTAAAGCGCTTTCAACGCCCGTTTATATAAAAAATTCCATGCAATGTTTTTCACTCACTGCATGGAATCATCCTATTAATTAAAAATGTGTACGGTCGGGTCTTCGTCACCGGCTTGACGGAAAATCACACTTTCCACTCCATCTGCTGACGTTACTTCAAGCTCAAAATCATAATGATTTGGAAAAATTTCTTTTACTAATCCATAAGCATATTGTGTAAAGCCGACAATTTCTCCTTGACCATAAAACTCAATCGGCACATCAATTGACATACGATTTAAATTTTTCTTCACATAAAACCCGTTCCCGACAATTCCTACATAATTCGGGAAATACTCTTCTAACTTATCACTAAACTCTTTGAATTTTTGATAGTCTTCATAATATTTATCTTTTGCTTTATTTGATGGGAACATGACATGTTCTTCGTCTAATGTTTCCCATTTACCAATCTTTTTATCGCCTTGTTTTACTTCTGTTTTCGCTACAAAACTACCTGGCACTGGTGAAGATTGCTCCTCTTCTCTAAATAAAGCAATCATGACAGGAATATCCTCAATACCTTCTTGATCATATACTTGTTGACGAACTTCGTCTAACACTTTTTCGGCAATTTTTTTACCCTCTTTTAACATTTCGTCTTTTGAAATATCTTCATAATAGTCTGGTCCACCAATTTCTGTTTGGAATTTATATACAGATTTTAGCGAAATGCCAATCGACACACCGACCAACTCAACACTATCATCTTTTCTTTCTAAAAAGTTTTGCTCTAATACATGTGAAAAGACACGTGGATTATTTCGATGTTCTTTAATTTTATCTTCTTTTTTCTTTTTTTCCTTCACCTTTGGATTTAAAGAATCGATTAAATCATATACAGCTTCCGTGCTTAAATATTGTCCTTCTTCAAACACATATTTTTTTGGATCAAACATGTCTGTTGAATGGCGACGTAATCCTTCTTCTAATTCATTGATATCGACACGGTTAGAAATTTGGTTCGTAATTGCCCCACGTGCAGCACTCGGTCTATATGGCAACATTATTTTATATTGATTTTCCGATAATGAATAATTTGGAATCACAGAAATTTCCTGTTCTCCTTCATTATCCGGTTGCACAATTTCTTCTTCTTTTTTACTACTACAACTAGCTAAAAACAGGAGTAGACAACTTAATATTATCATTAATCGTTTCATTGCTTACACTCCCTTTTTCATTTCTTCATCTAAACGATTTTCGTCCCATACTTCAATCCCTAATTCAACTGCTTTATCATATTTAGACCCTGCAGCTTCTCCAGCAATGACTAAATCCGTATTTTTACTCACGCTGCTAGTTACTTTACCACCATTTGCTTCAATGAAATCTTTTGCATCACGTCGTGTGAAACGTTCTAATTTCCCAGTTAATACGACTGTTTTATTCATGAAAACTGCTTCATCTAATGTTGCCTCTGCCACTTGTGCAAATGTCATATTTACCCCTAAATCTTTTAATACCGTAATTAATTGTTGTACTTCCTCTTGAGAAAAATATTGCACAATTGCATCTGCCATTTTCTCCCCAATTTCATCCACTTCCACTAACTCCTCATATGTTGCATGTTGAATCCGATCCATCGTTTGGAATGTTTCAGCTAAAATTCTTGCAGCTTTTGCACCAATATGACGAATGCCTAAACCGAATAATAATTTATCTAATCCATTTTCTTTCGATACTTCAATAGCATCAATTAAATTAGTTGCCGATTTTTCACCCATTCTTTCTAACGGTAATAAATCTTCTTTTGTTAAACGGTATAGATCATCAATGGACGTAACTAGTTGTTCATTAAAAAGTTGCTCAATTACTTTCTCCCCTAACCCATCAATGTTCATCGCATCTCTAGATGCAAAATGGATTAGTCCTTCACGTAATTGTGCCGGACAATTAGGATTCATGCAACGTAGCGCTACCTCTTCATCTAGGTGAACAAGGTCTGAACCACATGCTGGGCAAGTTTTAGGCATTTCATATGGTTCCTCATCTCCCGTTCGTTCCTCCACAATGACTCGAACGACTTTAGGAATAATATCTCCCGCCTTCTTTAATATGACGGTATCACCAATTCGAATATCCAATGCTTCAATTTGGTCTTTGTTATGAAGTGTTGCACGACTAACTGTAGAACCATCGATAAGAACAGGCTCCAATACCGCTGTCGGCGTTACGACACCTGTACGACCAACACTTAATTCTACATCCATCATTTTGGTAACCGCTTCTGTAGCTGGAAACTTATACGCAGTTGCCCAACGCGGGGTTCTAGCTGTATACCCTAAACGTTCTTGATCTTCTAAATCATCTACTTTAATAACAATTCCATCAATTTCATAAGGTAATTCGTTTCGATGCTCTGTCCAGTACTCCACATATTCAATCACTTCGTCCATTGAATGACATACTTTAAATTCTTTATTTATTTTAAATCCTTTTGATTGTAAATAAATTAATCGTTCACTATGTTTCGTAATGTCATTTACTTCCCAAGCGCCATATCCGTAAAGAAATAAATCTAAATTTCGCGATGCAGCAATTTTGGGATCTAATTGCCGTAATGAACCTGCCGCAGCATTTCGGGGATTCGCAAACAATGCCTCCCCTTCTTTTTCACGTGCTTCATTTAAAGCGGCAAAAGAACGTTTCGGCATGAACGCTTCTCCACGTACTTCAACTGTTCGATTTTCATCAATAGATAAAGGCACACTACGAATCGTCCGCAAATTACTCGTAATATTTTCTCCGATAGTTCCATCCCCACGAGTAGCACCACGAACAAATTTACCCTCTTCATATATTAAGCTAATCGCTAATCCATCGATCTTTAACTCACATACATATGTAACTTGTTCCTTTCCTAGCCCTGTCGATACTCGACGATGGAAATCACGTAATTCTGCTAGATCAAACACGTTACTTAAACTTAACATTGGTACTTCATGTTCCACTTTTTCAAAGTAATCCAGTGGCTCTGCCCCAACACGTTTGGTTGGTGAATGTTTATCCGCTAAATCCGGATAGTCTGTTTCCAATTGTAGTAGCTCATGGAAAAGTCGATCATACTCCGCATCCGGAACAGATGGTTCATCAAGCACATAATATTCATGCGCATATTTATTTAATTTTTGTATAATGGTATTCATTTGTTCTTTTATTTGTTGTTTTTCCATTGTTTCAACACCTTTATTGTTTCTTAATCGGCGCAAATTTTGCTAAAAGTCGTTTAATCCCAGCAGGTGCTTGGAATGCAACATCTAATTCCGTATCATCCCCGCTATTAGTTACTTTTACGACCGTACCAACTCCCCATTTCGCATGCTCCACCTTATCTCCAGCTTTCCAGCCAACACTTTCTGCACCTGTTGTCGCTAACTTTTTTGCCTTTTGACGAGATGGCTTAACCGAAGTTGTTTTGGTAGAGGATAAACTACCAAACATCGATTGTTCGACACGTTCATATCCTTCTAATAAATCAATCGGAATTTCTTGAATGAATCGGCTAACTGGGTTGTATTGTGTGCGCCCATATAGAGTACGCATTTTTGCATTCGTTAAAAACAACTGTTCTTCTGCCCGTGTAATCCCAACATACGCCAATCGTCGTTCTTCTTCCATTTCCTCCTCATCGTCTAAAGATCGACTATGTGGAAATAAATTTTCTTCCATACCGATTAAAAATACGACAGGGAATTCAAGTCCTTTCGCTGAGTGTAAAGTCATTAACGTAATTTTTTCCGTTTCTTCTACCTCATCCATATTATCAATGTCTGAAATAAGTGCCAAGTCTGTTAAAAAGTCTACTAAAGAAGCATCTTCATGTACCTTTTCAAAATCTTGTGTAACCGTTTTGAACTCTTCAATGTTCTCCATACGGCCTTTCGCTTCGATTGTATTTTCTGCACGTAACATTTCCTCATATGTGGTTACTTCTAAAACTTGCTCGACCATATCTGTCGCACCTAAAAACGCTTGTTGTTGCACTAAGTTTTCGATGTCTTGCATAAATTTATACATCGCTTGTGCAGCACGTTTCGGTACATTCGTCCGTTCAATTTCTTTTACTGCTTGAAAAAGGGACATATCATGTTCTAATGCATAAGCACGAAGACGCTCTACAGACGTTGCACCAATCCCACGTTTCGGCGTATTAATGACACGTTCAAAACTAATATCATCTTCTGGATTTGTAATGAGTCGTAAATAAGCGATAATATCTTTAATTTCCTTACGATCATAGAAGCGTAATCCACCAATCATTTGATATGCAATATTCGCTTTCATTAACGTATCCTCTATCGCACGTGATTGAGCATTCGTTCGATACAAAATGGCAATATCTGCCGGGCGATACTTTTCATCATAAAACAAATCTTGAATTTTTTCCGCTATATACATTGCCTCATGGCGTTCTGTCTGTCCTTGATAATACGTAATTTTCTTTCCTTCCACATTTTCCGTCCATAAATTTTTCGGTTTGCGACTTTTATTGCGTTCAATGACCTTATTTGCTGCATCTAAAATTGATTTTGTCGAACGATAATTTTGTTCCAAAAGAATAACTTTTGCGTTCGGATAATCTTTTTCAAAAGATAAAATATTTGTAATATCTGCCCCACGCCAACGATAAATCGATTGGTCTGAGTCCCCAACTACACATAAATTTTGAAATCTACTCGCCAACTGCTTAACTAACTTATATTGTGCATGGTTCGTATCTTGATACTCGTCGACATGAATATATTGAAAACGTCTCTGATAATAAGCGAGCACTTCAGGGACCCGTTGAAACAGGTGGATTGTCTGCATAATTAAATCATCAAAATCGAGTGCCTGGTTTTTACGAAGCATTTTTTGATAGGCAATATAAATTTTTGCCACTTGTTGATCATAATAGGAAAAAGCTTCCTTTTCATACATTTCTGGTGTAATAAGTTCATTTTTTGCACTACTAATATGATGAATCATTGCTCTTGGATCATACTGCTTTGGATCGATTTGTAAGTTTTTCAACACTTGTTTCATGACCGTTAGCTGATCACTACTATCAATAATAATAAAATTACGATCATAACCAATGCGTTCAATATCTCTACGTAAAATTCGTACACACATCGAGTGGAAGGTCGATACCCACATCGACTCTCCTTCTTTTCCGACTAATTGTTCTACACGTTCTTTCATCTCTCGTGCCGCTTTATTTGTAAATGTAATTGCTAATATATTATGTGGTGCCACATCTTTTTCTTCAATTAAGTATGCAATTCGATGAGTTAACACACGTGTTTTTCCACTTCCAGCCCCTGCCATGACAAGCAATGGACCTTCCGTATGTTTTACTGCTTCTTGTTGTTCTGTATTTAATCCGTTCAATAATTGTAAAACAGACACACCATTCACCTCTTTTATCTATTTTTCACCGCTGCTACCGTTTTTAACGCATCTTTGAAATGGGTGTAAATACTATTTCCAACAACGATCACATCTGCATGTTCTTTCATTTCCTTTGCTTGTTCTTTCGTTGTAATCCCACCACCATAGAAAAGTTTTGTATCCTTCAATTCTTTACTCACTTTTTCCACAAGTGCTGGATTTCCATACGTCCCACTATATTCGACATAGAAGATTGGTAGATGATACATATGTTCGGCCATATAAGCATAACTAATTACGTCCTCTTCCGTCGGCATAGAACAGTTCGTTTTTTTATATGCTTTCGCTTCTTCATTCATAATGCAATACCCTTCCATTCGAATTTCATCCCAATTCATCAATTCACGATAATCTTTCACTGCTTCATGATGCATATCTACTATCCACTTTTTCTCCGTACTATTTAATACCATTGGAATAAAGTAAAAATCAAATCCCGGTGTAATGGCATCCATTTCGGACACTTCTAATACGCACGGCAATGCGTATTGACGTACTCTATAAAGTAAATCTAGCACATCATCTAATGTAATATTATCTGTTCCGCCGACAATGATGGCATCTGTGCCAGATTCACATAATTGCTCTAATTGTTCATCTGTAATTTCTTTTGCTGGATCTAATTTAAAAACATGTTCCCATTTTTCAATTTCATAATTCAATGTTTTTTCCTCCAACCGTCATTTATCCATTGATTTATTATAACAAATAAAGAACGATGAATTTAGTAAAATGGATGTTTTTTTATAAAATTGAAATACTACCACCATTTTGTCGTCAAATTCTCATAATGTGTAAAAATTATAACAAATATCCCTTTCGTAAATCTCCATTGAAATTTCGCATGGATCATTTTCAAACTCAACCTTACAGATATGCGATTTATTCTTTTTCGTGCTGGATTGCATCTGTTTCGCGCAGAGTTGCATCCGTTCAGTGCAAGATCGCATCTGTTTAACGCAGGGTTGCATCTGTTCGGTGCAAGATCGCATCTATTTCGTGCAGAGTTGCATCCGGTTCGTGATGATCGCATCTGTTTATCGTAGGGTTGCATCTGTTCGGTGCAAGATTGCATCTGTTTCGCGTAGAGTTGCATCCGGTTCGTGATGGATCGCATCTGTTTCGCATAGAGTTGCATCCGGTTCGTGATGGATTGCATCTGTTCCGCGTAGAGTTGCATCTGTTTCGTGATGGATCGCATCTGTTTATCGTAGGGTTGCATCTGTTCGGTGCAAGATCGCATCTATTTCGCGTTGAGTTGCATCCGGTTCGTGATGGATTGCATCTGTTTCGCGTAGAGTTGCATCTATTTCGTGCTGGATTGCATCTGTTTTGCGCAGGGTTGCATCCGGTTCGTGATGGATTGCATCTGTTTCGCATAGAGTTGCATCCGGTTCGTGATGGATTGAATCTGTTTCGCGTAGAGTTGCATCTGTTTCGTGTTGGACTGCATCTGTTTCGCGTAGAGTTGCATCCGGTTCGTGATGGATTGCATCTGTTTCGCGTAGAGTTGCATCTGTTCGGTGCAGAATTGCATCTGTTTCGCGTAGAGTTGCATCCGGTTCGTGATGGATTGCATCTGTTTCGCGTAGAGTTGCATCCGGTTCGTGCAAGATTGCATCTGTTTAACGCAGGGTTGCATCTGTTCGGTGCAAGATCGCATCTGTTTAACGCAGAGTTGCATCTGTTCGGTGCAAGATCGAATCTGTTTCGCGTAGAGTTGCATCCGGTTCGTGCTAGATCGCATCTGTTTCTCGCAGAGTTACCTCTATTCAGTGCAAGATCGCATCTGTTTAGTATTTGGTCGTTTAGCTCCAACACAATTATCCTTTGACATAAAAATACTTCTTAAAATACAAAAAAAGCAAACTTTCATAAAAATATACGAAGTTGCTTTTCTGTCCCAATTATTGAAATGAAAAAGATTGGAACAGAAATAAAACGTCTCATAATCGTCGTTTACTTGTCCCAACCTTTACTCTATTATTTCATTTTAGATAGCACTTGTTCATATCCGCCACTGCCATATTCCAGACATCTTCTGACACGAGAAATAGTTGCAGTAGAAGCATTTGTTTCCTGCTCAATTGCGTTATACGTACTCCCGTCGTGAAGCATTTTTGCGACTTGTAATCGTTGTGCTAATGATTGAATTTCATTAATGGTTGCCACATCATCAAAGAAGCGATAGCAATCTTCCTTTGATTCCAATGTTAATATAGCTTCAAACAATTGATCTAACTGTTTTCCTCTTAATTTATCAATTTGCATATAGTCGCCTCCTATTTTCCATCATTGCTATAATGGACTTGTTCCTTTACCCCTTTTTCAGGTGCTGTTTGCACGACATTTATCCAAGTCTTCCCTTTCACAAAAGGAACAACTTCTCCATCGATTATCGGCACGATATTACCATCTTGATTTTCCCATTCCACTTCTTGAACTTTTCCACGTTGGAATAAATAACCTTTTCCACCTGAATGAAGATTTATGGAACGACGTAATTCTTTATCAATCACTTCATGTTCAGCCTCGACAACGAGTACATTATCAATTTCAATCGGGATTTCCGATTCTAATTCATCTGTAATTTCGCCATCATTGTACCGTGTATATTTTTTTGTTTTTTTATCATACGTGTATTCTACAATCGGTTTAGACTTATAGTAAGAAACTTTCACATAATTTGCTTCTTCCCCTTCAATTTCTGTATCATCATCCAAAAATGATAAAGGCTTATGTGTAACATCCATGTCCACTTCTTCCTTTTTCAGAAATGTTGGAAGTTCCGAAAATTTCATATACAAATTATGTGGTGATTTTCTAAAGGTCTCTCTTAAAAAAGGTTCCCCATTTGCAGCATATTGATCTGCCTCAATATGTTCAATCCCCTTTTTATCTATCAAGTCATTTACAAAATTTGCCGCTCCAGAATAAATATAAACCGCATCCATGTCGTAGGCAAGATCAACAAAATATTCTCTTGCACTTCGAATTGGACCGACGACTTCTGGTTTGTCACTATGGTAAATCGCCATGAATCGTGTAATATTTCCTTCTGTTAACATCTCATACACGATATCTGCTTTCGTTAAACCAGATTGTGGTCGTGCTTGTACCTGGTTACTTACCATCACAGCAACCGCACGGTGGTTTACGTCTTCATTCGTTTCTAATCCAGTAAATGGATATACATGAACTTCTTCTGTTTCATTAATCACTTCTTCATTGTTATTGGAACATGCTACCATGACAAGCATAACAATGCATAATGCGATACTAATTTTGACTTTTCTCATATTTCCTCCTAAAAAACAAACGATACTTAACGCATATTAGCTGGTACTATTATATCACGTTTTATGACATCGACTATCCCTTCAGGTGTAATTCTAATATATGGCAAATGTGTCGACGATAAAAAGAATAAGGTAAACACTGGATCATCATATGGAAAACCTGCTTCTTGCAACAATTTAGTAAGTCTTTTATCTGCTTGAATAACCTTATCCATCTTTTCTACAGACATTACACCTTCTATCGTTAACGGCAATTCAAAGATAATTTTCCCATCATGTGCCAGGACTATTCCTCCACCGATTTCTTGCATCCGATCAAATGCTAATTTCATGTCCATTTTTTTCTTTCCAATTAATAAAATATCATTTGTCGTCGAATAGGAACTACATAGGCCACCTAGCTTTTCAGTAAATCCATGTATGACGGAATTTACGCGCCATTTTCCATGGCGATCTAATAACACTAAAAAGGCATCAGCTGTATTTGCCGGTAACTGAACACCTGTTATATCGATACCAACCGGATATGGGTTCGTAATCACATTATTTATTAACTTTAAACCAACTGGAATAGAAAATTGTAAATCTTCTTCCGTTAGTTCTATTTTTAAAAATGGCTTATCTGTTTCATACTGCTCCCATGGAATTTGTGTTGCTTGTTCGACTTCTTTTCCATCTTTTACAAGCCATGTACCTTTTGCCAAAACAGATAATGGAGCCGGATCTGTTTCTTCATATAAAATATTTATATGTGCTAATCGCCCAGGTGTAATACTACCAAACGTTTCGTCCATTCGATAATATTTCGCAATATTGAAAGATGCCATTTTGTATGCATCTATAATGGGTATACCTTGCTTTAAAGCAATATCAATACATACATTCATCATACCATATTCCATATATCTAGGTGTTGAACCATCTGTCGTAAAAAATAATGCATCGAAGTTTTTTAGTCCACTTTCCAATAATTGTTGCAATATATTTTCTAAATCTGGTCGGATAGAGGAATGACGTAAAGCTGCATGATACCCAAG
The DNA here is from genome assembly GCF_037892545.1 of Pseudogracilibacillus sp. ICA-222130. Classification (NCBI taxonomy): domain Bacteria; kingdom Bacillati; phylum Bacillota; class Bacilli; order Caryophanales; family Bacillaceae; genus Pseudogracilibacillus; species Pseudogracilibacillus sp. ICA-222130. The sequence continues at coordinate 67,138 of NZ_JBBKBG010000006.1, read as the reverse complement.
TTGAAGTCGTTTCAGCACATCTCCTCCATTCATGGACTCATGGTCTCCATTCACCCCAAGTAATTGTAATTTTGTTAAAGTTTTTTCGGAAGCACCTGGAAAATGTCCCTCTACCCGTTTATGGATCCTTTTTGCTTCTTGGATCCAATAAAGTAAACGGTCATCTCCATCGATTAATCTTGGCCATGACGTTAATTCTCCACCTTGCACAACTGTTGGGTGTGATAACCAAGACAATATATCATTCGTATTAAATATCGCTTCTTCCTGACGCAACATAGATTGTGAATCAAAACGAGCCCACCAAAACATCGAAACGGGAATTTTTTGAAAATTTTCTATTATCGAAAACGCTTTCTTTTTGTCGTATAAAGTTAACAAGCGTAAGTTGTCATTGATCAATGTCGTCGTTCCAAATTTTCCTACATGATGTACGAGGCTTTCAGGATTAAAAAGCTGATATGGATGCGCATGTGGTTCAATATAGCCTGGCACTAAATATTGTCCTGTACAATTGACAATTTCTGTGTTGTCTAATCGTTTCGGCATCTCCTCTCCGACATAAACGATTCGTTCATGATAAATCCATATATTTGCTGTTACCCATTCATCTGTAAACACATTTAAATATGTGCCATTTTTCAACACGATTGTCGGGGCAACTTTTCCATCGATAATTGCTACATGCTTTCGTAAATCTTTATTTCTCCAAAACTGTCCTTGTTCTAACATACGCAACGCTCCTATTTAACAAAATAAGATATTTCTATTTTAGCATACATCCACCATCTTTATTAAATGAATATGTATTTTGCATTTTTAAAAAAATAATAATAAAATATACCGAACATCCTTTATACGCTATCCACGGAAAAACAGCAAGCACCATGACCGGCACTTGCTGTCCCCTTATAGCATTTATTACTTTTGTACACCAATATCTGTACGGAAGAAGAAGTTCTCAGATCCCTCAAATACCTTCAAACTCTCATACACGTGTTTTCTCGCATCATCTAAGTCAGCTCCAACTCCACCGACTAATAGGACACGTCCACCATTTGATACAAGCCCTTCTTCTGTACGCTTCGTCCCAGCTTGAACGATAAATGTATCGTCCACATCAGAAAACGCAGGTAACTTCATCCCTTTATCATATGCGTTCGGATATCCTTTCGATGCGACCACCACTCCGACACATGCTTCATCTTTCCAAGTTAAATGAGGATCTTTTCCATCCATAACATCGATAATGACTTGTACTAAATCATTTTCTAGTAATGGTAACACAACTTGTGTTTCAGGATCGCCAAAACGTGTATTAAACTCAATTACTTTCGTTCCTTCTGCTGTCTGCATTAATCCAGCATATAAAATTCCAGTAAATGGTCTACCTTCTTTCATTAACCCATCTGCTGCTTTTTGTAATACATTTTCTGTCGTATATTGTACGATTTCCTCTGTTATATCTGGAACTGGTGCAAACACGCCCATTCCACCTGTGTTTGGCCCTTCATCATTATCATATGCGCGTTTATGGTCACGAGCGGCAATCATTGGAAATACATTATGTTCATGGACGAAAGCGATTAGTGAAAACTCACGGCCTTCTAAAAATTCCTCAATTACAACTTTTTTCCCTGCTCCACTGAATGCATCATCGACCATCAGTTTATCAATCGCATCTAATGCCATTTCTTCAGTTGTTGCAACAATGACACCTTTTCCTTCTGCAAGACCATCCGCTTTAATCACGATTGGCGCACCTTTTTCTTCTACATATTTACGTGCACTTTCTACATCTGTAAAAGTTTCATATGCTGCTGTAGGAATTCCATAAGTCATCATAAATTGTTTAGCAAAATCTTTACTTCCTTCTAAAACTGCCGCTTCTTTTATCGGGGCAAAAATACGTAATCCTGCTTCTTTAAACGCATTTGCAATTCCTGCATTTAACGGATTTTCCGGACCAACAACGGTTAAATCAATCTCGTTTTCTTTTGCAAAATCTACAAGACGATCAATGTCCATTTCATCGATAGGTACACATGTTGCATGTTGTTCTATACCAGCATTTCCAGGTGCTACATATATTTCTGTTACAAGCTCACTTTTTTCCAAATGCATAATGACACTATGCTCACGGCCACCACGACCGACAACTAAAATTTTCATGAATGTATCCATCCTTTTATTTTCTTCATATTAATGTTTAAAATGACGCATCTTTGTAAAGACCATTGCAATCCCATATTTATTACAAACATCGATGGAATCTTGGTCACGTTTGGATCCACCAGGTTGAATAATTGCCGTAATTCCAGCTGCTGCCGCCGCCTCTACTGTATCTGGCATCGGGAAGAATGCATCCGATGCTAAAACAGCGCCTTTTGCCTTTTCACCAGCCTGCTCTAAAGCAATTTTAGCTGCACCGACACGGTTCATTTGACCCGCACCAACACCGACAGTTTGTTTTTCTTTCCCGATTAAAATAGCATTCGATTTTACGTGTTTCACGGCTTTCCAGCTAAACAATAAATCTTCCACTTCTGTTTCAGATGGTGCTCGATCTGTCACTACTTCTAAATCAGATTCCGTCACTTTTCCTGTATCATTCGTTTGTACGAGTAAACCACCTTTTACAGATACTAACTTCTCATCCACTTCTACATCTTCATCCATCGGAATTTCTAGTAAACGAATGTTTTGTTTTTTCGTTAAAATGTCTAAAGCCTCTTTCGTAAAGGATGGTGCCATCACAATTTCTAAGAAAATTTCGGACATTTTTTCTGCTGTCGCTTCATCTACTTCACGGTTTACTGCAATAATTCCACCGAAAATGGAAATAGGATCTGCATCAAATGCACGTTGGAATGCACCTGCTAAATGATCGTCTAACCCGATTCCACATGGATTCATATGTTTCACAGCAACTGCTGTCGGTTCCTCATACTCTAATACAATTTCTAATGCCGCATTTGCATCTTGAATATTATTGTAAGATAATGCTTTTCCATGTAATTGTTTTGCAGTCGCTAAACTAATTCCTTTATAATTCGGTATTTCATAAAACGTCGCTTCTTGGTGAGGGTTTTCTCCGTATCGTAAGCTTTGAACACGTTCAAACGTTCTTGAATATGTATCTGTAAACAAGTCATTCGTTTCTGACGTAAAGTATTGGGCAATCATACTGTCATAATGTGCAGTATGTCGGAAAACTTTTGCCGCTAACGTTCGACGCACTTCTACTGTTAAGCCATCTTCTGCTAAATATTCTAATACTTTATCATAGTCAGTAGGATCAACGATAACTGTTACATCTTCATAGTTTTTAGCAGAGGCACGTAACATCGCAGGTCCACCAATATCAATATTCTCAATAATTTCGTCATGAGAAACACCATCTTTTGCTAATGTTTCTTTAAATGGATATAAATTGACAACGACAATATCGATTGGTGTAATATCATTTTCCTCTAAAGCTTTCACATGTGCTTCATTACTACGCTTCGCTAAAATTCCTCCATGAACTTTCGGATGCAGCGTTTTAACACGACCATCTAAAATTTCTGGAAAACCTGTCACATTATCTACCGCAGTAGCATTAACCCCTGCTTCTTGTAATAAACGTAATGTTCCACCTGTAGAAATAATTTCATATCCTAAACGTTCTAATCCTTGTGCAAAAGGCACTAAATTTTCTTTATCCGATACACTTAGTAATGCTCTTTTTTTCATTTGAAAATTACTCCTCACGTTCTCATAATTTTAGTTTGATTGTTTGATAATTTCTGATAGAACACGTGTATATAAAACATGTTCTACTTGTTGAATGCGTTGTAATAAAGATTCTTCTGTATCATGTGGAAAAACTGTGACAGGTTCTTGTGCAATGATTGGACCTGTATCCATTCCTTCATCCACATAATGAATCGTCACACCTGATACTTTCACTCCAGCTTCTAATGCTTGTCCTACCGCATTTAAGCCTGGGAATGACGGTAATAATGACGGATGAATGTTAATTATTTTATGTTCATATGCCTCTAATAACGTCGAACCGATTAAACGCATATATCCCGCCAAAGCAATCCAATCGACTTTTGCACGTGTTAATTTTTCAATAATTTCTTGTTCATATGCCTCTTTGGATGGGAAGGTAGTTGGATCTAATACGACCGTCTCCGTTCCAAAACTAGCAGCTTTTCCAATGACATGTGCTTTCGGTTTGTCACAAATTAACATGACAACATCAAAATCTCGATCATCACTATGCATCATTGCTTCAAAATTTGACCCTGTCCCAGATGCAAAGACAGCTACTCGTTGACGTCTTGAAAAACTCATGTAAAATGTACCCCTTCCTTATCAACTACTTTTCCAATAATCGCGGCTTGTTCGCCTAAATCTTTTAATATTGCTACAACGGTTTCAGCATTAGCTTCATCCACTACTAAAGCCATGCCAATACCCATATTGAATACCCCATACATATCTTCATCCGAAACATTTCCTTTTTCCTGAAGAAACGGGAATATTTCTGGAATTTCCCAAGAGCCTTTTTCTAAAGATACTCCTAGTCCTTCAGGTAAAATACGTGGGAAGTTCTCGTAAAAACCTCCTCCTGTAATATGTGCAATTCCTTTAATGTCTACTTTCTCTACTAATGTAGCAATCTGTTTTGCATATATTTTTGTCGGACGTAAAACAGCTTCCCCTAATGTTTCTGATAACCCATCATACTGTTTCGATACGTCTAAATCTTTAATAAGTTGACGAACTAAGGAGTAACCGTTGGAATGGATGCCACTAGAACCAATACTTACTATGACATCCCCATTTTCAATAGATTCACCAGTGATTAATTTTGATTTTTCTGCGATTCCTACTGCAAATCCAGCTAAATCATATTCGTCGACTTTATACATGCCAGGCATTTCTGCTGTTTCGCCACCAATTAATGCTGCACCGGATTGTACACACCCTTCACTTACTCCAGCGACAATTTGTTCAATGACTGCTGGTTCGTTTTGACCGCAACCAATATAATCTAAGAAAAATAGTGGTTGTGCTCCTTGTGCAACGATATCATTCACACACATTGCTACTAGGTCAATACCGATTGTGTCATGCTTATCCATTTCAAATGCTAGCATTAATTTCGTCCCAACACCATCTGTTCCAGAAACTAATACAGGCTCTTCATAATTAAATTTCGTTAATTCAAATAATCCGGCAAACGAACCGATTCCGCCAATTACTTCTGGACGTGTCGTTTTGGCGATATGTTTTTTCATACGCTCTACTGCTTCATAGCCTTTTTCTACATCCACACCAGCTTTTTTATACATATTTGACATTTTATTCGCTCCTAGTTAAAGTTTTGCACCGATTAATCCACTCGATATTTTCGGTAAAATTCTTTCCGATGATCATTTTCGATAATTGGATAATTCCCTGTAAAACAAGCTGCACAAACACCTTGATTAATCGTCTTATCCTTCACAATAGCACGTTCTGTTCCTTCTATCGATAAAAACTCTACCGAATCTGCTTCGATAATATCTTTTATTTCATCATTTGAATAATTCGCTGCAATCAGTTCTTTTTTCGTCGACATATCAATTCCATAATAACAAGGATTTTCAATTCTAGGTGAGGAGATGCGAACATGAACCTCTTTTGCTCCTGCTTCTTTTAATAAACGGACAATACGGCGTACCGTCGTTCCACGAACAATGGAGTCATCAATCATGACGACAGATTTTCCCTCGACAACACCTTTTACTGGGGATAGTTTCATCTTTACCCCTTGTTCTCGTAATTCTTGGGACGGCTGTATAAAGGTACGGTTAATATATCGATTTTTTAATACGCCCATTTCATACGGTAATCCACATTGTTCCGCATACCCGATCGCCGCTGAAATACTTGAATCTGGTACACCTGTCACAACATCCGCATTAGGTACTGGATGTTCCTTAGCAAGTTCAATTCCCATTCGTTTACGTGCGGAATGTACGTTGACTAAGTTTAAATCACTATCTGGTCGTGAAAAATACACATATTCCATCGCACATAATTTTCTCGGCTCACGTAATGAAAAGCGAGTAGATTTTACCCCTTCATCACTAATTGTAAGCATTTCTCCTGGTAAAATCTCTCTTTCAAAAGTTGCACCAATAATACTAAATGCACATGTTTCAGATGCGACGACATATGCATCTCCTAATCGTCCGAGTGATAATGGACGAATTCCATGTGGATCAAGTGCTACAAACATTTTATCTTCTGTTAAAATAATAAACGCATACGCTCCAACTAACTCACCTAGCGCTGCAATAATTGCTTCTTCTGTCGTCGTGTCCCCGTTATTTTTTTTCATTAAATGTGCTAACACTTCTGTATCTGATGTCGTTTGAAATATACTTCCACTCGACTCTAAAGAACTACGAATTTTTTCGGCATTCATAATTTTTCCATTATGCGCTATTGCTGTACTTCCTTTCAAAGAACGAAAAACGAGCGGTTGTACATTTTCAAATACACCATCATCTTGTGTCGCATTACGAATATGTCCAATCGCCGCATGCCCTTCAAAATCCGGAAAGTTTACTCGCTTAAACACATCGTTCACTAACCCGACATCTTTATGCAATTTTAATTGTTCTCCATTTGACACGACCATGCCAGCACCGTCTTGTCCACGATGCTGCATAGCGTGTAATCCATAATACGTAATTTCAGCTGCTTTCGGATGACCCCAAATACCAAACATGCCATTCATTCCTCATTCTTAATTGGATTTCAGAGACTGTGCAATGCTTTCTTTCCACAGTTTTCTGAGCGTTTGTACATCTTCTGTCATTACTTCTTCTGTTGCGCTTTTCACAACAAACTGTTCATCCTCTGTCACAACACCTAATTTAATAGCGTCTAATCCTAACTGTTCAAACTTTTCTACATTCTCTTCTTTAACTGAAACGATAAAACGTGATTGAGTTTCACTAAATAAAGCTGCTGTCAGATCGCCTTCCAATGTTACATTTATTCCTAAACCATTTGCGCGAATGACCTTTTCCGCCAGTGTTACAGCAAGTCCACCTTCTGCAACATCTTCTGCAGATTCGATGACTCCTGCTTTAATTGCTTGTAATAGTCCATCTTGACGAGCTTTTTCTACTTGTAAATCAATCGCTGGTGCTTTTCCTTCATACTTCCCTGTTAGCATTTGCTGTAATTCACTTCCACCAAATGTTGCATCTGTTTCTCCAATAACATATACATGATCTCCAGCTGCCTGGAAACTATTTGGTGTAATATGATCTAATGATTCAAATAATCCGACAACCCCGATAATCGGTGTAGGGAAAATCGGCTCCCCATATGATTGGTTGTACATCGATACGTTACCACTAATTACTGGAACTTCTAATGTACGACATCCTTCACTTACCCCATCGATGCTTTTTTCCATTTGCCAGAATACTTCTTCATTCGTTGGATTTCCATAGTTTAACCCGTCTGTAATGGCTAATGGTTTTGCACCAGCAGCAACTATATTACGACAAGCTTCCGCTACAGCAATTTGTCCACCTACTTCAGGATCTAAATAAATATAACGACTATTACAATCCGTAGAAATGGCAATCGCTTTATCATGGTCCTCCATTTTTACAACTGCTGCTCCAGCTCCTGGACCTGCAAGCGTATTTCCATTCATCTCCGTATCAAATTGCTCATATACATATTCTTTACTTGCAATCGTCGGTTGCTGTAATAATTGCTTTAATGTTTCCCCGTAGTTTTCTACTGTAAACGTTGGTTGTTCCATTTCTTGGAATGCTTTATAATAACTCGCTTCCCTTGAAGGCATATAGTAAACAGGTGCATCTTTGTCTAATGCATCTACAGGGATGTTTGCCCATTCTTTCCCTTTGTGGTCTATTTTAAATACCTTTTCTTCTATTACTTCTCCAACAGCACATGCATCTATTCCATGTTTATTGAAAAGGTCAATAATCTCTTGTTCACGGCCTTTTGTAACGACGAGTAACATTCTTTCTTGTGTTTCTGATAACATCATTTCATAGGCAGACATATTTTCTTCTGCCTGTGGTACTAAATCTAAATTTAATACCATTCCTGTTCCTGCTTTAGAAGCCATTTCACTTCCTGATGAAGTTAACCCTGCTGCACCCATATCTTGCATACCTACTAATGCTTCATGACGAATCACTTCTAAACAAGCCTCAATTAATTTCTTTTCTAAATGTGGATTCCCTGCTGCTGGTGATGCCTCTTCGTTTTCCTCATCATCTGAAGAGTGTGCCGCACCTAAAATACCATCACGACCAGTAGGAGCTCCGGCATAAATAACCGTATTTCCAACTCCAGCTGCAATTCCTTTTTGAATGTCATCATGATCTAATAATCCAACAACCATTGCATTCACAAGTGGACTATCTGCATAACATGCATCAAACTGAATTTCTCCACCAACTGTAGGTACCCCTACATTATTTCCGTAAAAAGCCATTCCTTTTACCGCTTCTTCGAAAATCCATTTTGTACGGTCATTATTTAATGGTCCAAAACGTAAAGAGTTCATTGCTGCAATTGGACGTGCTCCCATGGAAAAGACATCTCGTAAAATTCCACCAATTCCTGTTGCAGCCCCTTCGAAAGGATTGATTCTCGATGGACTATTATGGCTCTCCATCTTAAATACGACTGCTTGATTGTCACCAATATCCACAACCCCAGCACCTTCTCCAGGTCCTACTAATACATGAGGGCCTTCTGTTGGGAATTTCTTTAATAAAGGTTTAGATGTTTTATAACTACAATGTTCTGACCACATCACAGAGAAAATACCTGTTTCTGTGTAGGTCGGATAACGCCCTAAAATTTCCTTTGCTTTATTGTACTCTTCTGTAGAAAGTCCCATTCTTTCGTATTCTTTTTCACGTTCAATTTGTTCTGGATCCATCACCATGTTTACCGACTCCTTTTGATTTATGAGTTTTATGAAACGAAATTAATCTTCATTTAATCCTAATCGTTCAAAAATAATATCGACGTTTTTCAAGTGATACGTATGATCGAAGCAATCTTCTAATTCTGCTTCTGTTAATTTCTCTTTGACGACATCATTCGCTTGTAATAAATCTCTAAAATGAACTTCCGTCTCCCAAGCTTCCATCGCTAACGGTTGGACAATACCGTATGCATCTTCACGGCTTAGCCCTTTTTCAATTAAAGCTAATAATACTCGTTGTGAAAAAATGACACCAAATGTTTTATCGATATTTCGGCGCATATTTTCCGGGAAAACAGTTAAGTTTTTCACGACATTGCTGAAACGATTTAACATATAATTCAATGCAATAGTAGCATCGGGTAAAATAATCCGCTCAGCAGAAGAGTGAGAAATATCTCGTTCATGCCATAATGAAACATTTTCATATGCTGTAACCATATGGCCACGAAGCACACGTGCCATCCCACTCATATTCTCCGATGCAATCGGGTTACGTTTATGTGGCATTGCCGAAGATCCTGTTTGTCCTTTACGGAAAAACTCCTCTACTTCACGAGTTTCTGTCTTTTGTAACCCACGAATTTCAGTTGCAAACTTCTCAATCGATGTAGCGATTAACGCTAATGCGGACACATATGCTGCATGTCGATCACGTTGCAATGTTTGTGTCGAAAGTGGTGCAGGAGTTAATCCTAAATGTTCACACACATACTTTTCCACGAAAGGATCGATGTTTGCATATGTACCAACCGCACCTGATAATTTTCCGAACTCCACACCGTAAGCCGCATCATTAAAACGTTGTACATTTCGTTTCATTTCTTCATACCATAAACCTAATTTCAATCCAAATGTCGTTGGTTCTGCGTGAACACCATGTGTACGTCCCATCATAACCGTATGTTTATGTTCTATTGCTTTTTCTTTCAACACGTCTATAAAATTTTCAAGATCTTTTCGAATGACATCATTCGCTTGTTTTAATAAATAAGATAATGCTGTATCTACCACATCTGTTGATGTTAGTCCGTAATGTACCCATTTTCTTTCTTCCCCTAATGATTCAGAAACAGTTCGTGTAAATGCCACAACATCATGACGTGTTTCTTGTTCAATTTCATAAATTCGCTTAATATCAAAACTTGCCTTTTCACGGATTGCTTGTACATCTTCTTTTGGGATATGACCTAATTCAGCCCATGCTTCACAAGCTAAAATTTCCACCTCTAACCAAGCTTTATATTTATTTTCTTCTGTCCAAATCGCCCCTAATTCAGGACGTGTATAACGTTCTATCACGCAAGTTCCTCCTCATATTTCTTCTTCTGGTTCATCACTTCAAACATCGTATCAGCGACAAATGTCACATGGCCCATTTTTCGCTTTTCTTTTGCTTCTTTTTTTCCATATAAATGAACATTTGCTTCAGGAATATTTCCTGCTGCATGTAACGCTCGTTCCATATCTTCCCCTAATACATTAATCATTAATGCTGTTTGTAATTGCTTCACTTCTTGAAGTGGTAGATTACAGATTGCACGAATATGTTGAGAGAACTGCGAAGCATTACAAGCTTCAATCGTATAATGACCTGAATTATGTGGGCGAGGTGCCATTTCATTAATATAAATGTCTTCCCCTTTTACGAACATCTCGATGGCAAATGTACCAACAACATTCATTTTTGCTGCTAATGTTTTTGCTGCTTTGATTGCCTTACTTTTCACTTCCGCACTTACACGAGCAGGTGCAACTGTTTCATATAAAATATGGTCTTTATGATCATTTTCTGCTAAAGGGAAAAAATGAATTTCTCCATTTTGCGCCCTTGTAAATACAGTTGATATTTCTTTATCAAATGTAATCCATTGCTCTATAATAAATGGACCACCTTCTTGAGCAAACTGTACCGCTGCTTCTATATCTTTTGCTGTTTCAATTTTGAATTGTCCTTTTCCATCATAGCCACCCGTACAAGTTTTAATGACGGCTGGAAATGGAAAGTCTTGTAATGCCGCTTCACACTCCACACTATCTTGAACAATCGAAAATGCCGGAATGGGAAGTCCTGCATCTTGCATCATCGTTTTCTCTCGTTCACGATGTTGTGTTACCTCTAATGCATAAGCACCTTGTGGTAGCTTTCCCGCTTTCTCAATATACGTTGCAGCTTCTAAATCGACGTTTTCAAATTCATATGTCACGACATCACTTTTTTCCGTCAGTTGTTTAATTGCTTCCATATCGTCATATGCAGCGATAATTTGTTCATCTGCTACATGTGCTGTCGGACAATTTGGTGTTGGATCTAAGACGACAATATCATATCCCATATACTTTGCTGCAATTGCCATCATCCGTCCTAATTGGCCACCACCAATAATCCCAATCGTTTGTGAAGGCAATATTTTTTTATTTGTTTGCAAGATCTTCCCTCATTTCTGCAACATTTGCTTGCATTCTTTTACGATAATTATCTAGTTTAATTTTCATATTTTCATCATTAATCCCTAAAATTTGTGCCGCGAATAATCCTGCATTGGTCGCGCCAGCTTTACCAATCGCCATTGTCGCTGTCGGGACACCACCAGGCATTTGCACAATCGATAATAAAGAGTCCATTCCATTTAATGCTCTCGTTTGTACGGGTACTCCAATTACCGGTAATGTTGTTTGTGATGCGACCATTCCAGGTAAATGTGCTGCTCCACCAGCTCCGGCGATAATTACTTTTAATCCACGCTTACGTGCTGTTTTTGCATACTCAAACATATCATCTGGTGTACGGTGTGCAGAAACAACTTCCTTTTCATAAGCAATACCCATCTCATCTAAAACTGTACATGCATGTTCCATCGTTTCCCAATCTGAAATGCTTCCCATAATAATACCAACTTGTGCCAATCTCATTCACTCCTACCAAAATATAATGATATGTACCCGTAAAAAAGTAAAAAAAGTCTATTCCTCTCCCTATACATATAGGAGAAGATGGATAGACTTATCTTTGTATACATTGTTTATGTTAATTTTTCTCATTATGACATCATCCTCCCCCATAGTCGTAGCATTTACGGTGCAACGTAGAAACTTTCAAGCCATATTCTTAAAATTATATGGGGAATATTTTTTTCAATTTATCTGTGAACAACAATTTAATTATAACAAACTCTTAATTTATTCGTCAACAAAATATCGAACATTTTGTTACGTTTTTAGTTTAATGTTCGTGTTTTGCCGAAACTAAAACGTAAAAGCAAGTAATTATTTCTCATTCTCTTCCTGTTTTGTAAATTCTTTGTCAATTTCCGACTGAATAATCGGGTTTTCTGGTGGAACATTCGTTAACTTTCCTTTACGAATTTGTTTTACCCAAAACCCACCATGAATTTGTGTCGGTTCATAGGACATCATAAATGCTTTTGGATCGATATCCGAAATGATTTTATATAAAGTTAACTCATACTTCCTCGGTGTAAGTATTTGCATCGACAAACGATCCCCATCTCTTCCAGAAGAACGCTAACTCGTCACACCGTATCCTTCCTTTCGTAAACGTTCCGAGAAGTTTAAAGAAGGATCTCCAGAAACGACATTGACCGTAATATAGCCTAATGCCAATTTTTCTTCAATAAATGAACCCGTTATAATTCCGATCGCAAAACCAAGTGCATACGCAATAATGTTTTGAATGCCATCTAAATTATCTAATACGATACTTAATCCCATAATATAAACGATTACTTCAAATACACTAACAATTGCAGCTAAATACTTCCTCCCTTTTAACGTTAAAATCATTCGTATCGTTAAAAAGGTTACATAAACAATATTAATAACGAGAATAATCGCGACAACAGCATATGTGTTATGTAACAAACAAATCCCTCACCATCTACCTAACCTACTCTATATTTTCACCATACACCCTTTTACGGATCGATGATTCTGACCCACGTAAACGCTTTTGTAATGTACGCTTCCAGTTTGGTGCTAATGCTTCTAATAACATTAACTTTCGCGTCGCTACTAAGTCATATTTTTTCTCATGCATTATTTCATTACATGTTGCAATAGACCAACCATCATGAGGACGTTCCAATAACTGTAATGTTTCCCCCGCTTGTACATATCCTTCTTCTAGTACACGAAAATACCAACCAGTTTTCCCACTATGTTGAATTTGTAATGCTAAATCTAGCACTTTATAGCGACGGGCTGGTTTCCAACACGGTTGACGTGGTTGTGATACTTGAACAATCGCCTCTCCAAATTGATATATATCTCCGATGCAAACAGTAAATTCATCTACATCCGCAATTACTAAGTTTTCTCCCATCCCACCGACTGAAATGTCCGTATGTGTCATTTTTTCGCGCCAATAATCGTAATGGTGCATTGGATAAGCGAATATCGCCTTTTCCTCGCCACCATGGTTTTTCGTATCAGCCACCTCATCTGCTTGTAAGCCTGTTTTCGATAACCACACTTTTCCTTCTCTTATTTCTTTAAACATTCCTGTTTCCCATGAACGTTCCATCGGGTTTTCAGCGCCTTCTCTTCCAAGACGTTTTACCTTTCCTGTCCTCAGCTCTGCTACAAATGGTGCAATCATCATTGTCTTCCTTTCCCTTTATATTATAGTAATTATCGGCTTATATACTTTTATTTTACTACAAAATTACGTCGTATTGGTGGGGAAATTTTTGAAAAATTAACAATCCTTGTTTTTATAACTCGTATAAAAAAAGAGTTTAGGACTAATCACAAAAGTTAGCATAAAATAGGAATATTCTTCGATAAGTCGCACTCCCCTTTGAAGCGCTCTAACATGAACGATCCATATTTTAAAAATGTTTTCTAACTTATGTCCTAAACTCTTTTCATTTATGTTAAAAAGATAAAATATAAAATAAAAATAACGGATAAACCATACATAACCGGATGAATTTCTTTTGCCCGGCCTTTCATAATATACGTAATCGGATAAAACACAAATCCTATCGCAATACCTGTCGCGATACTATACGTTAATGGCATCGCTGCTATCGTAAAGAAAGCAGGAACCGCCACTTCAAACTTATCCCACTCAATATGTTGTAAAGACTTCGACATCATCACCCCAACGATAATTAACGCTGGTGCTGTAACCTCTACTGTTATAATTGATAATAATGGTGAGAAAAATAGAGAAAGCAAGAAAAATCCAGCGGTAACGACTGCCGTAAATCCTGTACGTCCACCTGCACCAACTCCAGCAGTAGACTCTACATAGGCTGTTGTTGTCGATGTACCAATAATCGCTCCTGCTACTGTTGCAGATGAATCAGCTAACAATGCTTTTCCAGCACGTGGTAACTTATTGTTTCGCATTAAGCCAGCTTGTGTCGCAACCGCAACTAACGTACCTGCTGTATCAAAAAAATCGACAAATAAAAATGTTAAAATAACGACTAACATTTGCAAGGTGAAAATATCACCAAAATTAAAAAGTGCTTGTCCAAATGTCGGTGCAACACTTGGTGGCGTACTAACGATATCTGATACCCCTGTTGGTGGCGCAATTAATCCTACCATGATACCAACAATCGCCGTGATAATCATTCCATAAAAAATACCACCACGAACTTTTAAACTAAGTAAAATAACCGAAATAACAATTCCAAAAACCGCTAATAAAACGTTTGGATTTGTTAAATCCCCGATGGCAACTAATGTTGCATCGTTTCCAACGATAATTCCTGCATTTTGAAATCCAATAAAAGCGATAAAAAAACCAATTCCCGCTCCAACCGCTAGTTTCAAGTTGGCTGGAATTAAATTGATAATTTTTTCTCGTAATCCGGATAAAGTTAAAATAATAAAAATAATTCCTGATGCTAATACACCTGATAATGCCGTCTGCCATGGAATGCCATAACCTAACACAACGGTATATGCAAAAAACGCATTTAATCCCATACCTGGTGCAAGCCCGATTGGATAACGAGCAAGTACACCCATAATGAAGGAACCAACCGCAGCTGCAATTGCTGTGGCAGTAAACACTGCACCTTTATCCATTCCTTCAATACCAGCTGGCAAGTCAATTCCTTCTAATGATAAGGTAGACGGATTGACGAATAAAATATATGCCATCGCTAAAAACGTCGTCAACCCTGCCATAAATTCTGTACGATAATTTGTTTCTAGTTCCTCAAAGCGAAAGTACTTTTTCACTTTTTCTCCTCCTTAAACGGTATCTTTTCGTACAATATAACGAAAAAAGACAAATAGGAAAAAGCACCCTATTTTCTAGAGTGCTACCATGACAAATCCGTACAAGTAACAACAAAAATGGCCCAAACATTTCTGTATGCCTGGGATGGTGATGATTACTTGTAACGTAGTTAGACTATTTACGGTAGTCTGGTAGAGACTCTAAAGCCAATTCCTTAGATTATACGAAACGTTCTTATATTCAGTTTGAATACGTACTTAATCATACTGCTTACACATTCATACGTCAATACTTTTAGCGAATAATCTGTTGTGCAAGCAACTCGTAGGATTGTTGTTTGGCCACTGGATCATGGGTAATCGTTACAACCATTAATTCATCTGCACCATAGGCTGTTTCAATTTCGATTAATTTCTCCACTACTTCCCTTGGATTTCCTATTACGATAGAAGTTTGAGCCTTTTCCCACTGCGTTTTCGTAAAAGGATACTGTTCCACTTCTTTGATCGACGGAATAGTTTTTGGTGCATGTGGATGGTGTTGGCGTTCCTGCCATAATAAAACACTTTTCGCTAACCTTTCTGCTGCTTCTGTCGTCGCTGCACAAATGACGTGAACTGCTACAATGACATATCCTTTTTTTCCTCTATTTTCCTTATATTGTTGTACAATAGACGGTCCATCCACCTCTGTCATAAAATGACCAAACACATAATTCATCTCTTTTTCCGCTGCTAATTGTGCACTTTTTTCACTTGTTCCTAATAACCATGTTTTTGGTGCACTTTTTGGAACGGGGGTTGGTGTCACCTTATGATATGGATGGTCTGTTGGAAATGTATCGTGTAAAAACATATGCAACTCATCAATATGTTCACTAAATTTTCGTACGCCAGCTAAGTAATTATCTGATAAAGCCATCGATGCTTCCGCAGGCCCACCAGGTGCACGACCTAAACCAATATCGATGCGTCCTGGATATAATGTTTCTAATAATTGATATGTTTCTGCAACATGAAAAGGCTTATAATAAGGTAATAAAACAGCTCCAGCACCGAGACGAATATTTTCTGTTTGAGCTCCGATTATCCCCAACATAACGGCTGGGTTCGGACAAGCAAGACCAAATAAATCATGATGTTCTGCCACCCAAAACCGCTCATATCCTAGTTTGTCACCAAGTTGGGCTAATTGTATCGATGCCTCTAATGCTTCTTTTTCCGTTTGTCCTGTCGAAATCGGCATTTGATCTAGTATACTTAATTTCACTTTCGTACACCTCCGTCTCCTTATTATACACTGCGATGCATGTTTCCCATTAAAAAAAGCATAAGGAATCCCCTATGCTCACGTTAATCATTATAACCATATAATAAAATATAAATAAATGCGTAAATCGAAGCAATTAATATAATCGTACAAATCACTGACATGATCATGATGAACATCTTTGGTAATGTTGCGCGTATTTTATATATGAAAAAGATTTGTAGCATACTAGTAAAAATGACTGTCGCAACGATAAATAGAATGACTGCCTTTTGTTCCATCCATGAAACAATGCCCAACATGCTCGCCACCTTTTCAAAACTTCAACGTTTTTTTATTTATGTTGATCTTCTGACTCCTGTGCGTCGCGAATATTCTTTTGAATGGTTACTGCTGAAAATAAACTTAGAGCAAATGCCATTCCGTAAAATCCTTTTTCACTTAAAATGATACTTCCTGCATTGTATAAGCCGATAGCCATTAATGACACCGCTGCAATAAGCGCGAACCAACTTAAGCCAAAATAAATCGCAGTAACAGGAATACCTTCCTCTTTATCACGGACTGCTTTTTGCAACGAAACTGCCGCATATAACCCAAAAATAAGTACAATTAAATAATATCCTTTTTCATTCAATTCCATTGCCGCATTATACAAACCGACTAAATATGAAATTGTCCCTAATAATAATGCAGCCCATGTGGCCCCTTTATAGGCGGATGTCGGCTCCCCGGGCCTTCGATCCCTTTTTGGACTATTACTAAAGCTAAAACCTTTATCTTCTACCTTTTTTTCTTCCATTTCCAATCATTCCTTTCAATATAGATTACATACATTATACAGAAAGAATAAACAGTTTTTTCACTTTTTCTAAAAATGAGAGAAAGGTCTGGAAAACAAATTGCTAAAAAGAGTATAAATAACTATAAATTACTATAAATAAACAATCCCCCTGAATCCACGGACCTTATAATAACTATCTGCTCCATTATGATAAATAAAGACACGGTCATACCGTCGATCCCCAAAGATCGCTCCACCTAAAGCACGAGTTTTTTCATCTGTTTGTAACCAGCTAGATGTTTTCAAATCGACTTTTTCTACACGTTGTAGTTGTTCATACTCCGCTTCCGTTACAAGTCCAATGCCCATTTGAGTTGCCATATGTTGCGCGCTATTTTCAGGTTTATACTTCTTCCTTTTCTGTAATGCTTCATCGTCATAACAAACACTACGTCGTCCTTCTGGTGTTTCTTTCGCACAATCGACATAGCCAAGTCCTTCTTCTAATAAAATAACATCTGGTTCCCCACCAGTTTCCTCCATCCAATATAAAGAAAGTAATATATCATCTGTCAGCTTTTTTTCAATATCTTCCCAAATGACTGTTTCATGTCTATATAAATGGTTCTCAAAACGTTCCTTTAAAATTTGTAATAATTTCGTTCGTTCTTCGATCGTTAATGATTGTTTAGTCTCATCAATCATGTTATATCCTCTCCTAACGATTGGTCACAAAAACCAAGTTTTCTTTATTATATATGTTTCCATCTGTCTTGTCACAATTTTTTAAGAATATACGAAATTACTTTTTCCCTTTGCCCCACCAAGTTGCTAGAAGTGGTCCCGATATATTATGCCATACACTAAAAATAGCACTCGGCACGGCAGCAATCGGCTCAAAATGTGCAATTGCTAAAGTAGAACCGAGACCAGAGTTTTGCATGCCAACTTCAATTGAAATCGCCTTTTGATCTTCATACGTTAATTTTAATACTTTCGCAATCGTAAATCCGATGAGTAATCCTAATACATTATGCAAAATAACGATAGTAAAAATTAACAATCCTGTCGTGGCAATATTTTCTGTATTGACAGAAACAACCGCAGCCGCTACTGCTACAATCCCTATAACAGATACTAGTGGTAAAACAGTCGTCACTTTATCCACTTGTTTTGCGAACAATAATCGAATAATAAATCCTAATGCAATCGGGATTAAAATAACTTGAACGATGGACATAAACATCGCACTCATAGAAACCGGTAACCATTTACTTGCAAGTAATAATGTTAAAGACGGTGTTAAAATTGGCGCTAAAAGTGTGGACACAGCAGTAATTGTGATAGATAATGCTGTATTTCCTTTTTCTAAATATGTCATAACATTCGAAGCAGTTCCACCTGGACAACAACCGACTAAAATAACCCCGACCGCAATCTCAGGTGGTAATTTAAACACGGTTGCAAGGCCGAATGCAAGTGCAGGCATAATCGTATATTGTGCTACCACACCAATTAGAACACTTTTCGGTGCTTTCACTACACGTTTAAAATCATCTGTCGTTAAGGTTAACCCCATTCCGAACATAATGATTCCAAGTAATAAGGATATATGTGGAGCAATCCAATTAAATCCATTTGGCATAAAAAATGCAAGTGTTGCAAATATAATAATCCAAATAGCAAACGTATTTCCTGCTACGGTACTAATTCTTTCTAAAACTTTCATTTTCTTTCCCCCTTAAAATATGAAATATGAATAATCATAATAACGAATTTTCAGAAATTAATAAAGTAAAAAACATAAAAGTCGAACAATTATCGTCTTGTCTGAATTTTTTAAACGCTGTACAATTAATAATGAAAGGAGCTACCTAAACATGGACATATCATTTACAAAAATGCATGGTGCTGGAAATGATTTTATTATGATCGATCATCGCAATCCTTCTTTACAAGAAGAGAAGCTTCCTTCCATCGTGCGCACACTTTGTACACGTAAATTACATATCGGTGCAAATGGGTTAATTTTATTAGAAAAAAGTGATAAAGCACATTTTTCAATGCGATATTTTAATCGGGACGGATCAGAAGTAGAAATGTGTGGCAATGGCGCAAGATGCACGATGAAATTCGCTTATCATATTGGCGCTTGTAAAGAAAAAGCTATATTCGAAACAATGGGTGAAATATATGAAGGTACGATGGAACCGAATGGCGAAATAAGTATTGCATTTCCAAACGTTTCCTTACAGACTGTTTCTACCTATAACATGATGAACCGAACATTGTATAGTATCACAGTCGGTGTACCACATGTCGTGCTATTCGATGAAGAAATGTATGATGCAACAGAGGAAGACTTTCACCTATTCGGTGAAAAAATCCGCAATATGACAAACTATTTTCCAAATGGGACAAATGTCAATGTCGTTAAACGAACTGAGTATAACCTATACATCCGTACATACGAACGCGGCGTAGAAGAAGAAACACTTGCATGTGGTACAGGAGCAACGGCTAGTGCGATTATCGCTCAACTTTTTCAACATAAAAAAGGGCCGACAACGGTACAAATGAAAGGTGGAATCGTTCATATACATTTTCAAGTGGAAGATACAATGATTTCAAATATTACATTAACTGGAGAAGTTTTCACTGCATTTCAAGGAACCACAACTATATAAGGAGGGATATGAAATGACAAGGAAATTAAAAGCATATCGTTTTCCAATCATTTTACTTATTTCTATTATTATCGGATCTATTATTGGACTAGTTTTTGGTGAAGAAGCAAATGTCATTAAACCTTTAGGTGACATATTCATCAACTTATTATTTATGGTCGTTGTCCCACTAGTCTTTTTCTCGATTTCTTCTTCTATTGCTGGCATGGACAGTATGCGAAGACTCGGAAAAATTATGGGAAGTATGGTAACTACTTTCTTTATTACTGGTATTATTGCATCTATTTTTATGTTATTTTTCACTGTTATCTTCTCTCCAATATCGAATTCGAACTTCCCAACTGAAACACCGGAGGAGATAGAAGAAATATCGTTAGCTGACCAACTTGTACAAACATTTACTGTACCAGATTTTGTAGATTTATTTTCTCGGTCCAATATGTTGGTATTAATTATATTTGCTATATTAGTTGGTTTAGCAACTGGACTTGCTGGGCAACAAGGGAAACCTTTTGCAACACTTTTATCCAGTGGTTCAGAAGTATTTATGAAACTCGTACAAATTATTATGTATTATGCTCCAATTGGATTAGGTGCCTATTTTGCTGCATTAGTCGGTGAATTTGGAACGACTTTATTGGGAGATTATGCAAAAGCTATCATAATTTATTATCCTGTTGCCATTCTATATTTCTTCATCGGATTTACGTTATATGCATTTTTAGCTGGTGGAAAAAGAGGAGTGGCAGCCTTTTGGAAAAATATTCTTAATCCTGCTGTTACATCACTTGGAACAGGAAGTAGTGTTGCAGCAATTCCTGTTAACTTACAAGCAGCGAAAAAAATCGGTGTCCCAAAAGATGTGCGTGAAACCGTCATTCCTTTAGGTGCAACTATTCATATGGACGGTTCTTGTTTATCCGCAATGTTAAAGATTGCATTTGTTTTTAGTGTTTTTAATATGGATTTTTCTGGCATTAGTACATTTTTAATTGCTATCGGTATTTGTTTATTATCTGGAATTGTCATGAGTGGAATTCCTGGTGGTGGATTTTTAGGTGAGTTAATGATTATTACATTATATGGTTTACCAATCCAAGCAATGCCAATTATTTCAGCAATTGGGGTTGTCGTCGATCCACCTGCAACGATGATAAATGCAACCGGTGATACCGTCGCAAGTATGCTCGTTACAAGAACAATCGATGGAAAAGACTGGATGGATATGCCAATGGAGGAATAAATAAAACGAAAACGATTTTCTAAGACCGTATGACATCGCCTTGGAAAATCGTTTTTTATTTAATCTTCTTCCGTATTTACCATTACCGCGGCAACTTGCATTAATCGCTGATAAAATTCTTGTCCTACAGGTTCATCCCATAAACCAACTTCTATAAACGCTTCTTTCATACAACGAAGCCACGCTCTCGCCCTCGTCGGTGTAATTTCATGTGGCAAATGACGGAAACGCATACGTGGAGCACCAAATTCCATACTAAAAAGTGCTGGTCCTCCTGTAAATTGTGTTAAAAATAATTGCTGTTTTCGCATTATTTCTGGCATTTCGACTTCATCAAATATAGGAATCAGATCTGGATCTGCATATACTTTTGGATAAAATGCATGGACTAGTTCTTCTATTTTCTCTGCGCCAATTTCATCATATATTAAACGTAACTGTGGGTTCGACATTATCTATTCCTCCTTACGTATCCACTTCATTATATCTATTATACCTGTTTTAAATATATAAATGAAGCATCTGAAATACATGTTTCATTCCTTCTACTAATTGTGGCAATTTTTTTACATTTCCAGTTGACAATGATTCTCATTCGCATTATGATGTAGTTAATTGAAAATGATTTTCAATTATAATGATAAAGGGGAGAGTAAAACATGATCATTGTAACGAATACAGCAAAAATTAAAAAAGGAGAAGGGTATAAATTAATTAATCGTTTTGATAAAGAAGGCAAAATCGAGTCGATGGATGGATTTTTAGGCTTGGAAGTACTTAATACGGAAAAATTAGACGATTATGACGAAGTAACAATTAGTACACGATGGGAATCAGATGAAGCTTTTAAAAATTGGACAGCTAGTGATGCTTTTAAAGAAGCACACCGACATAAAGGTGGCAAACCAGACTATATTTTAGAAAATAAAATTTCGTATTACGAAGTGAAAATTACACGTAAACCGGTGCACGTCGGATAAAATATGTGACTCACTTTTGGACAGCATCATTCATCTTTTCATCTATTATAGGGAGACGTAAAATTGTGAAATTCACTACAACAATAGATGCTATTCTGACTCCATATCAACTACATATACCAATAAGATAACATAACGACTTATAAAGGGATTTGGGAATAAGGGACATTCCAACACGAATACAAATTTTCAGTTTTAGTGAGGATGTATTCGTGTTGGAAACCATCCTAGGCCCTTTTTTTATTATATGTATCTACTGTTTGTTCTGATTGTTGCTAGTACAATATCAGATGTAACGGAAATCTCTCTAAGTAATTAGTTTACTAGTTTAAGTTATTGGATTGATCCATTCAAAGAAGGATCAACTATTCTTTCCTCATGCATGATACATACATACCCACTACTACAATACATATCATCCCCACGACTTGCGTCAAACCAAATGGTAGACTACGCCAAATCACACTTATTAGGCCACATTTTCTAATCCTTAGTAAAGTATGCTATATTATAGTGAATAATAAGAGTCTTGCAATATTGTAAGAACAACGTCAGAATGAAGTAAAGTGAAATGTGCATACGAATATTGTAGCGGTTTTTTCTCACAAGTTGAAATGGAGGCAAAACATTTGAACTTATTAATCAAATTAAGGAGGTAAATATGCTTTCCGAACAAACGCCAAAGATTAAAAAGAATGCTTATGGTCTGGAACTATTTGCAAAAGAAAAAACGGAATTTATTACTTTCTATGAAGAACATTTACAAAAAGAGTTAGAACTTCTTGAAGTGGATCGAAAAAAATTTATGAAAGGTTTCATTCTAAGAATCATTGCAGCCCCCTTCCTATTACTTTTCATTTATTTCGTCTTTCGTGATGTTACGATATTTATGATACTAGCTGCTCCGCTTGCCATTACTGGATGGATTGGACTTTATTGGATGCGATATAAGGAAAAATTAGAAGCAAAAGCGAAAAAACTTATTATACCAAAACTCGTACAATTTATGAATCCACATTTTACCTATGAACCAAACGGCTCCTTAACGTTAGATGATGTAAATAAGATGCACATATTTAAACAAAAAGCTGATTTTGGCGTAGGAGACGATTTAATTAAAGGGTATGTATATGATGAAGAAGAAGACGCTAAAACCTATTTATCCTTTAGTGAGATGATTGTTCGGAACGATCGAAAAATACATCAAAAAGGGAAAGTAATAGAAAAGCCATTAGGAATGTTAGCTGCCGGTTTGCTTTTCAAAGTCGAGTTCAATAAAGATTTTGGACGCTCTTTTACGATGATTAAACCACGTTGGCTTTTAAAGAAAAGGAAATATCGAAAAAAACTAAAGCAATTCGATAAGCACCATGCCATGCAAGAAGTATTATTGGAAAACCCTGAATTTATGAAAAAGTTCATTGTTCATTCAACGGATCAAATTGAAGCAAGGGTTATTTTGCAGACAGATACGATGGAAAATATACTGGAATTCGTAAATTATGTATCCGATACAATCGAAGGGAAGCCAAAGAAAAGGAAGAAGGAACGTTTTATTCCTTATTTTTCATTTTATAATAATCAAGTATATGTACTAATTCATACAAGATCGAATCATTTCATTTTAAATATAATGAAAGAATTAAACATCGATACCGTATATGATTATTTTAAAGATATTAATGTAGTATTACGATTTATAGATGATTTAAACTTAAATTTAAAACTATATATAAAATAAAAGTGAGGTTATATGCTATGTATTATGCAATTGCAATTGGTATTTTAATCATACTCATAGTACTTTATACTATTTCCACATTTAATAAAATAAAACATGCAGCAGTGAATGTAGACGAAGCTTTTGGAGGAATTGAAACAT
Organism: Pseudogracilibacillus sp. ICA-222130; assembly: GCF_037892545.1. NCBI lineage: Bacteria > Bacillati > Bacillota > Bacilli > Caryophanales > Bacillaceae > Pseudogracilibacillus > Pseudogracilibacillus sp. ICA-222130. The sequence continues at coordinate 43,033 of NZ_JBBKBG010000006.1, read as the reverse complement.
ATGTAGAAGAACGTTTTGATATGTTAACAAAAGTAATTTCCACTGCAAAAGAAGAGTCGAAAAGAGAGATGGACCTTGTAACGAAAGTGACCAATATGAGAAGTGCCTTTTCGCAAGCGAATTCTGTGAATGAGAAAGTAGAAGCAGGGATGCAAATTGAAGCGGCAATGCCTAGTTTAATGGCAACGATGGAGAATTATCCTGATCCAAAATTTAATGATGCATTTCGTAAAACACAACAAGCAATCATTGCAATTGAAGATAAGTTATCCGCGGCAAGACGGAATTATAATAGTAATGTAGCGATTTATAATAAGCGCATTGTTGCATTTCCAGCACTCATCATTGCAAGTATATTCGGATTTAAAGAAATGAAAATGTTTGAGGCAACAACACATAAACGAAAGGATATTGACATAGATTCTATGTGGGCTTAATCAATATAGGTGATGTTTTCCCCACCATTTCTATTTATTCCTTATCGTAAATTCTTTCATAAATAATAAACGCATGAATTAAAAGTTTTTCAACTTCCTTTCATGCGTTTATGTTTCTAATATAAGATGATCCGATTAATCATTTATATTTTTAATTTAACATTTAATTCCTTAAGCAACTTTTTCACTTGATTTGCGCCCTTAACCTTCTCTTCTAAGCATGGAGATACTTTTACTTCATAATCTCTTTGTTGGATCGCTTCTCTTAATTCATCGATAGTATTACATTCAGGAAATACATTGGCGATTGATCCATATTGTAATTGCTGATGAGTATCGCTACCACCAACAACTGGAACCTCATATTTTTCAGCAAATGTATGAACCTTATTTTCCATTTCTCGCCCATCCGTGAAAAGATCCTTTCCATTTAAATCATATGCATCAAACTGCTCTAAAACAGATGTTTCATGGTGATGCCATGGGGTTGATTTTCGTAAAGGATGAGCACCAATTTTTAAAACATTAAAGTCTGAAAGGATGTTAATCAAATCTTTTACAGGAATAAAATTATCTTCATCATGATAAGGAAGAAGAAGATATGCAATGGTCAAGATATCGTCTCGAGACCCGATGACCAAGAAATGGCCATTTTCTTTTACATCCACTTCTAAACCGCAAAACACCTTCATTCCCTCAATCATATAATAATCTTTTTCATAAGAATAATTTTCACTTAGCGTTTCATATAAATTTATAATATTTGTAGCGTTAAAATGTTCCGTGATTGCTATTGCTGTAAGCCCGCTTGCTTTTGCCTCTTGCATTTTCGTTTTAAAATCTTCCAGAGAAACATTAATTTTTTTTGATAAATTCGCATGTGTATGAAAGTCAATATGCATATACATTCTCCTTTTATATATAGTCATTTCCTAAGATGGAAATGTCGCACCAAACCATAGAATAAGTAGAATAATAATCGTTTGTGAAATGATGAATAGATAATCTTGCTTTTTAAATTTTAAATAGGACAACTTTTGTTTTTTCGCTTCTGGATTATGAAGCGAATACGAAAATCCTCGTACTTCTAACGCTTCTACTGTCAATCGTGTCCTTTTGGCAACATTAAGCATTAACGGATAAAATGATTGAATAATTACTTTGATATAATAATAAATGAGACGCCATTTTAAAAACCCATGTTTTTCAGGTGTCAGTCCGCGTAATCTATAAGATTGAAAGATTTGATGATACTCATCTAATAGGATTGGAAGCATACGGAATGCATAAGACACCGCAAAACTAAATTGCGCTGGTAGCCCTAAACTTAATAAACCGTCACTTAACTTTTCTGGGCTCATACTTGCAAACACAGAAACACTTGCAATGGACATGATAAATATTTTCATTGATAATGTAAGAATTGGCAAAATTGCATCAAGATTAACCCCTGCAAAAAAAGTTGTAACGACAAAAATTGTAAATAGTTCTGTAATGATACCGATAAAGAGTAATGTTAGAATTAACGGACTCACTCGTGAAATAATCGCAAGAAATGTTGTATAGATAATAATAGTAATTAGAATCGTATTATTAAATGTAAACCATGGTAAAAGACTAATAATTAAATACCAAAAGATTAATAATCTTGCGTCAATTTTGGAAAAATATACATCCGGCTTACCAAAGGCAGTTTTTATTAACTCAAGTTTAATGGTTTCTACATTAAGTACATCTTTTATTTTAGCCGTTAAATCCATTGACTTGGGCCTCCTTTATTCTCCCAACAAATTCATCTACCGATAATGCAGGGTGGATATTTAAAGCGAGGCTTAATTCCGCAATCTGTGGAAGTTTAAGTCCAGCTTGTTTCCATATTTCAACGTTATCAAATAAAACCTTTGGTGTACCGTCAAAAATCACCTTCCCATGTTCCATCACGATGACTCTCGTTGCCCACTCCGCAACAAGCTGCATATCGTGTGTTGCAATTAGTACGGTTTTTACCTTGTCACGAATCGAATGTAAAATATCAACTAATTGTTTCCTATTACCAATATCAAGACTAGCCGTCGGTTCATCGAGCATCATAACTGTTGGTAACATACCTAGACCAATGGCAACAGAAGATCTTCTTTGCTGTCCTCCACTTAGTAATCTACCATCAAGTGGAAGTAAATTTTTCATGTTTAAGGATTCTGCTATATGTTCATACAGATCATCCTGGTTCATATTTCGTACATCTCCAAAGAAAGAAATATCATTTTCAATCGTATCCTGAATGAACATTTCTTCAGGGTTTTGATAAATATAGGAAATATGGCTAGAAAGTTTTTCAACTGGTGTTTTTAATACGTCAATACCATTCACCATAATCTCCCCTTGCTTCGGTTTAATAATCCCGGCAAGGCTTTTCATTAATGTCGTTTTTCCTGCACCATTATTTCCAACGATAGCAATTTTATCGCCTTCATTTACGATTATTTCATCGATATCTAACACTCTTCTTCTTTCTTTGTTCAATAATTTCACTTCATGCTGAAGATTTGATACAGACACGGTTGCGGAGTTCGTTATCTGTAAGTTTGGTTTATAACGACTTGAATCTGGTAAAAAATAATAATCTTTAAAATAATCGACTGCTTCCTCTACTGTAATAGGCATATCATCATTAGATGCAAAACTATCCAACTGCATAGCTGCTTGAGTTACTTGCGGTGGATAAATATGTGTTTCTTGAAGTTTTGTAATATTGTATAAACCTTTTTTTACATCCTCGTGCCACATTACCTTCCCATTTTCAATTAGTGCGATTTGTTTACAGTAATTCGCAATAAATTCCGTATGATGTTCAATTGTAATAATCGTTTTTCCTAATTCATCATTTAAAAATTTTAATTTATCATATAATTCAGTAGCATGTTGCGGATCAAGTTGGGCAACTGGCTCGTCAACAATTAATATCTCTGGATTAAGAGCAAGTGCACCTGCAAGTGCTGTTAAATGCTTTTCTCCACCACTTAACTCCCAAATGGTTTTATCCTGCAAATGCGTTATGCCAAGTAGTTCTAATGCCTGCTGAGCTTTTTCTTTATAATCTTTATATCCGAAATTAAGTGGGCTAAAGGAGACATCCTCTAAAACCGTTAACTTCATTAATTGATTTTGAAAATCTTGATAAACATAACCTACATGATGACTTAATGTTGCAACAGCTTGATCTTTAACAGACTTTCCTTTAACAGTCACTTCTCCATCATAATTTCCTGAGAAATAATGTGGAATTAATCCATTAATTGTTTTACAAATAGTTGATTTACCACTACCATTTCCGCCAATAATGGCAAGGAATTCTCCTTGTTCAATATTTAAATTAGCTCCATTTAATACTGGCTGTTTCGCACCAGGATATTGGTAGTAAACATCTTTTATTTCTACAATTGGTTGATTTAAGCTGACCATTTTTCATTATCCTTTTTTACTTTTTTTGTTTTATTGATTAACTTTCCTAAGATAAACATAACGATTAAAGCAATAATTGCTATAGCAGATACAAGTAACCAGATAAAATCATCACCAAATTGGTCTATGAAACCTGGTTTCCAAAATGCAAAGTTGATGTCCATTTCCGCTATAAATTCTGTTACTAGACCAACAAAACCAAAGAAAATAGTAATGAGGATTAATCGCGCCGAAATATATTCAGTGATCGTTGACTTTTCGTTTTTGTCACGTGGATTCATTCCCATTAACGGTTCAATTTTTCCATATAATTTTGGTATTAAATAAATTGCAGGGATTAATCCGAATAAAACACCAGAGATAATCATGTTATTTACGAAATCAAATGCCTCCATGATGACGATACTTTCAGGTAACCCAGGTACAGCTTCTAATTCTTCTATCCCATACCATACTTTCCCAATATCAACAATGGCACCTAAAATTTGGTCAATAGCAACCCCGACAAGCGCCGCAATTGAAATTTGCACTTTATTCGTCGGATCTCGCACAAGCAATCCAGCGATATACATTGCTAATGTAATTTGTAGGAATCCTTCTACTTCACCTAAACCACCAAAATCTCCTAGTAATAAATCTCCAAATATAATTGCTCCAATGGATGCACCTAAAGCAGCATATAATGGATGAAATAAAATGACGAGAATAATTGGTACAAAGGCCATATATGAAATAGAGAAATCAATTGGCCCTATTTCAAATTCCGGCAATAATTCTGTAAATAAACTTGCAAGTCCATTAAGTGACATTGCTAGAATAAAAATCATCATCTTCTGCGATTGCGTATATGCTGTTTTTAGTTCTGAATTTTCTAACACAAATGTCCCTCCTCTTATTTTTTAAACTATATTTATCGTATCAGCGAAAGTTTAAATAGATGTTAATTAGATGTAAAAAGAAGGTAAAATTGACGAGCTATGTTCATGATGTATATGAATTGATTCAACATAATGCTATGGTGGTTTGGTTCATCATCATTCAATATTCACTAATTACACTAGCTTCTAAACTCGTTCAAATAGCGTCATAATATTTTTAATTTTGTGTAAAATATGTGAGGCTTATACTTGAATCATAATTGTCAATAATTTTAAGCATCGATTTTTTCATCTTTGCCATTTGATATATGTAAATCGATTCACTTCATATTTACATTCAAAAAATACGAATAACAGCTCATAAAAAAAGTCCCTTAAAGCAAATCAGATTTTTTGTTTTTTAATCTGTCTACTTTAAAGGGAGCATATCTTTTTTCCACTAACAGCCTATATTTTTATTGGTACATGTTTTCCAAAAAATTCATCCCTATATTAAAATACTAATTGCTTTATACTTCCACACACATCTATGTAAAGAAGTAAATATATAGGAAAATATCTTCTGATTATCCTCTCTTTCTTTTCTCTTCTTTATTTAGCAGCATTTATTTTTACTGAAGGAACAAGTTCCATCCAATTGAATTTTAACAATAGAAAAGTAAATAAAACCGTTAATCCTTCAGATACAGGAAAGACCAGCCAAATTGCATTTCGACCGAAGAAATTAGGTAAGATCCAAAGCAATGGGATGAATAAAATAAGGCTACGACTTAAGACAATCGACGTGGCGATGCGAATTCTTCCAATCGATTGATAAAATTCTACAAAAACCATGTTGATTCCTAAAAACAAATACCCTGCGAAAAAGTAGACAATCCCAATTTTTGTATAATCAATGACTTCTGGAATATCAATTCCGAATAAGTCAATCATCGTACTTTTCCCCAAAACTCCCATCATAAATGCAGTTGCTCCAATACCAAATGCTGTGATGATCGCAATCCAAATGAATTGTTTCATCCGCTGATAAAGTTTAGCACCATAATGATAACTTGTAATAGGTTGCAAAGCTGCTCCTATCCCGATAAACAGCATAAGAAAAACAGTATGCATATAATTGACAACTGCATACGCTACAACCCCTGTTTCTCCAACAAAATAACTAAAGGTTATATTGAATGCTATCACCATCACTGCAGCCGATCCTTGAACAATAAAACTCGGAAAACCAATGGAAAAAATTTGACCAAGGAGGGAAAACTCCATGTTCGTTTTTACAAAACCCAATTGCTTTTTCTTTGTTAAAAAGTGCGTAAGTAAAACACATAAACCTGTAAAAGTCCCGATGACCGTTGCATAAGCAGCTCCTTTTACTCCCCATTGGAATGTAAAAATGAAAAGATAATCTAACATAATATTCACAACAGCTGCTACGATTAATCCTGTCATTGCAAGTGTTGGATTTCCGTCGTTTCGGATGAAAATACTTAAAATATTTTCAAGAACAAATATCATACCAAACAAAAGAATAATGTGAAGATAATCTTCGACATATGAAATAATCGAGTCATTTGCTCCAAATAAATAAGCAAGTGGTTCCTCGAATAATAAACAAAAAGCAATAATCAATCCAGTGGTCACCATCGCTAACACTATGGAATGTGTAAATATTTCTTTCGCACGGTGTTGATTGTTTTGACCATGTGCAATGGAATATAACGTAGCACCTCCCATGCCTATCCATAAAGAAACAGAAGTAATCAGTGTATAAATCGGCACTGCTATGTTTACACCCGCTAGTCCCTGTTCTCCAACACCATGACTGACGAATAATCCATCAATTAAGATATTAATTGCCATCAATACATTTCCTAATAAAGACGGAATTAAATACTTTGTAAATAATTTTCTAGGTTCCATTGTTTGCATCATTGAAAGATTGTTTTCCATAAAAAATACCACCTAAATTTTAAATTTCTTTGAATTTCGTACTGTTTTAAAGATTTTTCTTTTCTATGTTATGATAAAGTATATGGTTACCGTATAGTCAAGAAGAAAGGAGTGATGAAATGGGATCTACACAAAAGCTTTTTTCGACAGGAGAATTTGCATACTTGTGTGGTGTAAAAAAGCAAACACTTTTTCATTATGATGATATTGGTCTTTTGAATCCGGCATATAAAAACGAAAATGGATATCGCTATTATTCTGTTCAACAAGCAGAGATTTTTAGCGTGATTGAAATGCTAAAAGAAATTGGGATGTCTTTAGCAGAAATTAAAGATTTTTTACATTTTCAAACCCCGGAGGAAACGATCGCATTATTAACGGAAAAAGAAGCAATGATGGAAAAGAAAATTGAAAACATGAAACGTACACAGCAAATGATACAAAACAAGAAAAAGCATATTGCTGAAGCATTACAATTTAATTTTGATTGCTTTTCAATAGAAAAAATGGGAATAGAATACTTTGTGTTAAGTGAAAGTACGTTAAACTGTTCGGATAAAGAATTTTCAAGCTCCATTATGTCGTTTATTAAATATACAAAAGAGGAAGAACTTGATACTGGTTATCCTATCGGAGGGTTGATTCGTCAAGAACAGGTAGAAAACGAAGATTATTTGAATTATTCGCATGCTTATATGCGTGTGGACCGATCAGATTTACCAAATCTTTTTATTAAAAAAGCCGGGAAATATGTAGTTGGCTATCATAAAGGAAGTTATGTGACGATTCACGAAACCTATAAAAAAATGAAAACTTATTTACATACAGAAGGGTATCGTATTTGTGGGGATAGTTTTGAGGAATATGTCATTGATGGAGCAAGCGCTGGTGGGGAAAATAATTACGTAACAAAAATAATGATATTAGTGGAAGAAAAATAAGCGAATTACTCCTTATAATGGTAATAACTTAAGGACTGAAGAAGTATCTTCCATCACTATAGAGTCCACTCAAAAATAGGATGCTATTTATAATGAAGTTATTGAAAAAATTCCCGACTTGGTTGAAGGTTCATATCTGATTAAGCAAAACACTTCTAAACGAAATATGTAAACAGGAAGGAAGAAATTAATTTATGGGAAGATTACATTTGGCATATTTACAGAAATTGGCTAAGAAAATAGATGAGAAGACGAAGGAGCATATCGCCGGACAGGCGGACGTGCATGGTGTGAAGGAAATTATCGATATACCATACATAGATGATGGAAAAGAAAGTCATCTTCTTGATATTTATTATCCAGAAAACAATACTGAGAAACTGAATGTCATTATCAACATTCATGGTGGTGGATTTATATGCGGATCGAAAGAAGTGAACAGGATATTTAATAAATACATGGCAAAACGTGGGTTTATTGTTGCAAGTGTAAATTACTCACTTATTGATGGGAAAGTACGTTTTAAAGATATGATTTCTGATCTGTTTGCAGCAATTCACTGGGTATACAACAATATTAGCGATTATAATGGAAATAAAGACCATATTTATCTTTACGGTGACAGTGCTGGGGCTACGTTGACGTTGATGGTTGCGAATATAGTAAATAGTGAGGAACTGTTGGATGCGTATGCAGTAAAGGCATTTCCATTTAAGCAGTTTAAAGCTCTTGCCGTTATTTCGCCTTCCATTGGATCAATGAATCCCATGGGTTACCTTGTGGCCCCAACTTACCGTGAGTTTTTAGGGGACGACTATGGGAAGAAAAAGTATGCCCTCTATTTTCCAGATGTTTTAGTGCCTGAAAACTATCCTCCTGTATATATATTGACTGCTAAAGGGGATTTTTTAAGAAAAGACGCACATAAATTAGAAAAATTACTTTCTGAGCACAATATTCCATGTGAACTGACTGATAGGGAAGAAAAACTAGGGCACACATTTTGTTTCCGGGATCCATATCTTCAGGAGAGCGTAGAAGCGGCAGATGCGATTGAACGTTTTTTCAGAAAGACGTTTTGATATGGTAAGGTAGAAAATATGTTAAGTTTATTACTTATTTACAAATTGTATTTGTAAATCATATATCCATAAGTGGGATTAAAACAGGAAAAATGATGCTGTCTCCAACATGACAACGTATGATGTTCATATTGTTTAAAAGGGATATAAAAAAGAAGTACCTCACCAAATCTTATATAATGGTAATACCAAAAGATTGGACAGGAACTCCTCATTAAACGATAACCAAGTTTATTTAGTATTATTCCTTACCTGAAAAGTAATTTTCTAAAATTTGAACACCCTTTTCACGAAGAATTCCTCCAGTAACTGAAGGGGCCCAAACAGAATGTTGGAATACTAAAGAGCTTGGAAATCCCTCTTTTTCTCCTAAAATCTTATCTAGGTCTTTTGCATAAGCACTAAATACTAAACGACCTAATTTAGACCATACCATTGCTCCTGAACACATGAAGCAAGGCTCGCAACTAGAATAAAGAGTATACTCTGAAAGATCCGATATCTTATTTTCCTGACAGAACCTACGGATAAGTCCATGTTCTGCATGAAAAGTTGGATCGCTCATCGTATGAATTTGATTTTCATTTGTAAAGACAATCGTATCATCTTTTACTAATACTGCACCAAAAGGCTCATTACCTTGTTTTTTAGATAATTCAGCTAAAGATATTGCTTTCTGCATGAATTGTTCATCTTTCTTTTTTACATCCAAAAAAATCACTCCTTCATCCTTTAGTATACAATACCATCAGTAAAGTTCACAAATTAACAGAGAAGTGGACAAGCCTGGTTAGCCCTAAATTTCCTCATCTTTTAACAGAGAAAAAATAAAAGACGCCACCTATCATCCAAAACGGTTCCCAAAAAGAAAGTCTCCACCATACGGCATATGGTTCTAAATCAAAATCTAAAATATGGAACTGGCTTAATGTGATCGTAATGAAATTAAGAAACCCATAAAGGAATAGTAAAACCCCTACACACTTTACTACATAAAATAACAATTGATTCAGTATTGGTTTCTTCCATTGAATAAGGAGCAGTGACAATAATAAAAATCCAAGTAATTTAATGACACCTGTCAACCACAAAATAACGATAAAAGAGTGAGATGGATTGATTGCCATCTCATAAATGGCGCCACCAAGAGATCGTGCACCAATGAGACCACCCATTGCCCAATAAAAGCTCATACCTGCAAAAATAATAGTCCAGCCCATGCCGAGTCCAATCATCCAATAATTTCTCTTCAAAATATCGCCCCTATCCATCTGTCATCTATGATTCAATTAATAGATAAGTTGTATCTAAATACTAACCAAAAATTACATTTAAATAATCTCCATGTCCACGAACAAGTTCCACTTCATCTTTGGAAGAAATCCAAAAGTAATGAAATGTTAATCCTTCTTCATTTCCACCACCTGTTGGTTCGTAATCCCATCTATCTGGAGCATTCGATATATTTATTTGGTAAAAATATCTGTGGTGGATAACATGATCATCATTTCTCCAGTAGTCTTCGGCTATTAAATTGTTCACCTTAAAATCTTTCAGTCCTGTTTCTTCTTTAACTTCTCTAATAACTGCATGATAAGTGCTCTCTTTAGATTCTACAGTTCCTTTAGGTATCTGGATACCAGCCTTTGGATTCGAATGACGGAAAACCAAGATTTCTACTTTGCCTTTTCTAATTCTTGTAATATATCCATACACTTTTTTTATTGGCAGCAATCCCATCTCTCCTTCATCTAACATTTATCTAATATTTCAACTTCCTTACAATTATTTTTCCAGATATGATAGTGCGTATAATAACATTTGAAACTGTAAGTATACCAATTCTGTTGTAATCAAAATTCCTAAAATAAATCCCAACAATTAAAGACTGTAATGAAATTGACTTGTGTTAAAAGATTTGCCTCCTAATTTCTCATAAAATTGAACAGCATGGGCATCAGCTTCCTCCGCTTGAACAAATAATTCCTTTATTCCTCTTTTTCTACAAACAACAAATAATTCTTTCATCAATTTACTTCCAATGCCGCTTCGTTGATAACTATTTTGAACTGCTAAATCATAAACGTACATCACAGAATTTGGACTATCATATGACATCAGCTCGTAAGCAGTAATTCCTCCAATAATTTTATGATGCTGCAAAGCTACCAAACATACAAAATTTGGATTATTTAACAACTGCTTGATATTCCCCTGATTAACCTCATTTTCAGTCTCAAACACATCATGGAATAATACGACCAAATCATGAAATTCCTTTTCATTTCCTGACTGTAACTTTTTATAGATAACAGGATGATTATTCATTTATATCTCCTCCAAAATGTTAATAAGGAAAAAATTGTACTATTTTCATAGAAACATCAAGGATGTATGCATTGATTATTTTCTGTATGTGGAACGTTTTCCGTCCATTTTGTTTGTATAATAGGTAGTGAATCCAAGAATAAGCGGAACAAAAACAAGAATTGGTATGATCCAAACAACCAAACTTACAGATTCAATTTGAAGAAGTCTCGGTGCCCCAAAGACAGTAAAAGCGGTAACGGTTGCAATACAACATGAGAGCATTCCAATAATATGTTCCACTATCCAATGCGATCTCCTAGTTGGGACTGACAACCAATATTGTAATTGAATCCCACCCAAAAATACGCCAACAATCGGGAAAAATTTAAGTAATGGAAAATCTATTTTCCAGCCATAAATACTTATTGCGATACTAGAAATAAGTAATAAGATCGGGAATAATAGATCCACCATTTTCCTATGTGTTACCGTGCGCTTTTTATAACGAAGGACACGCAAGCCATACCATACAGCTCCTCCACTTAAAATAGCAATAAAAATTAGAAACCAAGAAAATGGAACATCCTCTGCATGAAAAGACGAATCAAAAGCAAGGCGATAAATCCCCATATATAATGCTGAAATAGATACAATACTCATAGCAACAACATATACCCAACCACTACGTCGATGCGTCTTTCTTCCTTTCTTCGTTACAATTGGAATCCAAAACACACACAGGGCCAAAAATCCTCCTATAATGTGCGACCACCGAGCAACCATAAACATAAACTCCATCGATTCTCCCCCCTGATTACTCTGACCCAAATGGCCGATAGATTAGTTGTACAACGCCTGAAGAAAACTTTCTAGTATGAATCATCTTAAGATTTAACCTCTGTTTTATGTCCGTAAATAAAGGCTTTCCCTCCCCTAAAATAACAGGGTGAACAGATAATCTAAATTCATCAACAAGCCCTAGATGGATAAAAGTGGTAATAAGACTTGCTCCACCATATAACCAGATGTCTTTACCTGGTTTATTCTTTAAACTTTCTACTTCTTCCGCAATATTATTACCTATAAAAAATTCCCCTTTTTGTGTTCTGGAAAAAACATACTTTTCTTTACTGTGTACTAACTCCCACATTTCTTTTTCAATATCCGTAGCATCATTTCCCAGGGTAAATTGACCCCATATGTCATAACTTTTTCTTCCATATAAAATAGTATCAATTTGATTCAAAAAATGAATAAATCCCATCTCAGAATCCATGATACACCAATCAACTTCTCCGTTCTTCCCCTCAATAAATCCATCTAACGTAACTGCCAAGTCTAAAATTACTCTTCTTTGTTTTGTGATATTTGTCATCCTTTTCCCGTCCTTTTATATGTTATTTTTTCCGACTGCACAACGTGAAACCTGCCAATGTTATTTTTAAACCAGCACTTCTACTGTTTCTATCTAACATATTGTTTAACGATACCTTTTCCTGCTACATAAACATTTTAGTCCATAAAAAGGAGCGAAGAGATACATATAAAACCATGAGGAAAAATAAAATACATAGCAAATTACGCCATTCTTTACTTTTTTTATGACTATGCATTACGATAAAAAGTTCCACCAAAATAGCAACAATGGTAATAATCAAACAAGATTCTATTGTAGGTGCAATAAAGAGAATGAGATATAACTTAAAAATAGGAAATGACATTAGTAGTATGGATATGAGTAGAAGCACGGGTGTCAATTTAAGCCATATTGATTTTTTAAAAACAGATAGTTGAAAAATACCAAAAAGAATAAAAGTTAGTATATATTGGATAGTATAGAAACTGGCCATTTCATAGTCCACCTTTATATTTTCCTCCTTCCTTCTATTCTTAAATTTGCGATGAATTAGTTTCGAGGAGAGTAGAGCGGCCCAGCGTCCCTGAGTTTTGATTTTTCACGATTTCGAGGACGGTAGAGCAGTCCAGCGTCCTTGAGATTCCATTTTTCTCGATTTCGGGGACGGTAGAGTGGCCCAGCGTCCCTGAGTTTCCAATTTTCCCGATTTCGAGGACGGTAGAGCTACCTAGCGTCCCTGAGATTCTAATTTTCGCGATTTCGAGGACGATAGAGCGGCCCAGCGTCCCTGAGTTTCCAATTTTCGCGATTTCAAGGACGGTAGAGCTATCCAGCGTCCCTGAGTTTCTAATTTTCGCAATTTCGGGGACGGTAGAGCGGCCAATAAAAACGATCCATTCGATTATGTTGTGCCATTTATCTCTATTCTACCTCCATTGATTGTACCTCTGTAGAAAAGTCCCACATTAAACCATTATCTTTTGATATAAACTTTCCTTTCACTTTCCCGCCTTTATAATCACCTTGAGGCCCTTGATTGACTAGAACAGCTAAATGGTCCCCCTCTTTAACCGGAAGCTCGGCCTGGACAAAAATTTTATCATACTTTTTTGGAATTGGGATGACTGCTTCACTCCATGTATTTCCACCATCTTGTGTCACATATAAGTCCGGTTCTTCAGGATTAATCGTTCCAAATGACATAAACCCAGTGTTTTCATCAACAAATCCCCCATCTACAAGTAATCTCGTGTTACCAGGTTCAGATGTTTCCTCCCAAGTTTTCCCTCCATCATGCGTCAAAAAGGAAAGAGAATATTCTTGAGACATCGTTCTGTCACCAGAAAGAATTACATATCCAAATTGATTATTTAAGAAAGCTATTTTTCTAAAACGCATAAATGGGAAAGACTCCGCCACAACTCCTTTTTGCCATGTTTCCCCTTGGTCGTTAGAATATTTTATTACTATTTTATTTGTCTCGTCTGTATCATCGGAATATAAGAAGGCAACCTTTTTTTCGGTAAGTATATAGCTACCAACAATCAACTCTTGTCTGTTTCCCGTGTACTCACCTGAAAATAATGAATCTTTTTCAACCGGAACTTTTATCCAATCACTTCCATGATTGAATGTGATATGCAACTCATTGTTTTGTAATGTATAACCTACCGCGTCATTATTTACTGGTTGTAGTTCAGGTTCATCGGATGAATTATTTTCTTGCGTTTCATTTTGTTCAGGCTCTTTTGACAAAGTCATCCTCTCTTGATTCTGGTAAAAATATACACTTATGAATAGAACAACAGTTATAACAATGGATGAACAAAAAATAATTTTTTTCATATGAAAGACTCCTTATCTTTAATCAGTGATGAAAGATTTGTCGTACGATATAGGTCTATCGCTACTATCTCACATCGTATTTTTGTTTCCACAGTACTCTACATGTTCCATATATTTAGATAACGTCAATGCTAAAAAACCTTTTATCGAATTTGAACATACTTATAGAAAAACCGTTCACAAATATTTCCTAGATTTAATTCAATTTTACAATATAAATAAAAAAAAGTGGAAACAATTTTTTGGGTGTATATTACCTTCCCCCGATAGAATATTGGTAGAGTGAAATAGACTTCATTAAAAAAGAGCTAAATTCCACAAGATTTAGCTCGATTTCTCATTGCATTTTATCCCTTATAACATTTTATAAAAATATAATATCTCATCTAATATACAATTTAAGGAAACTCTATTTGCGCACCTTCTTTTACAAATTCAAAAAAATCGTCCACATCTCTATCTCCACCAATAACATCTTTCATTTCATCTTTACCAACTTTTCTATATGTCACATCGCCTATTTTAATTTCTCCCTCATTTTTGACATCAATCGTAAAAGTTTCCGTACCAGATCCTTGACCGTATACAACTTTATTTTCTACATCTGCTTCTGTTAAAGATATTTCCGAATAGTACATCGTATCAGATTGTGTGATACCCCATATATACTCTGTCTCTGTTAACTTCATTACTTGTGCTCCAACCTTATGATTTCCATCAATTCCATAAGTAGTCCAGTAACCATATATATTTTGAATCATAGCAGCTTCCTTTTCCTTTGCTTCTGCCATTGCTACTTGTTTTTCATGTGCTTTATTTAATTCTTCTTTCTGTGTATCAAGATTCTTTTTTAATGTTTGTAAACTATCATGCTCAAAGTCTTTCTTTAAAACTTGATCAATTACTTTTATGCCCTCTTCATAATTTTTCTCTTTTTCTAACGACTTGGCCTTTTCAAGTGCATCTTCCGCTTCTTTTTTCGTCGTTTTTAATATGTTAACTTCGCTCTTTAATGTTTCCATATCCTTAGTAAGAGTCGAAAAATAATTATGACTAAGATCCTCTTCTTCCATCGATTCGATTAAAGTTAAGGCTTCGTCAAGTTTTCCTTCTTTACTTTTTTCATTCGCTTCTGCAAGCGTACCTTCCATATCTTCATACGTAACTTCCATACCTTCAATCAGTTCTATTTCCCCTTTTGCACGGTCTACAAGTTCCGTCAATCCATCCTCTTTATCTATCACTTCCGAATATAACTCTTTTGATTCCTTTAAGTTATCTTCAAATGCTTCCGTCGCACTCATAAATGTTTCGGTTTGTTCTAAATATGTATTAGCAGTTTCATCGTCTTCTTTTTCTTCTAATGCTTTTTCAAAATAAATTGTTGCCTCTTTGTATTCTTCCTCCATAACTGCACTTTCTCCCTTTTCCATTGCTTCCTCATATTCCTTATTCGTACAGGCAGTTACCAATAAAGTCATAATAAGAAGCATAAACATACATCCCCTTTTTTTCAGCATCGGCATTTTCCTCCCTATATATTTGCCCCACTCTCAACTTCCATATAAGAATGGAAAATATTTACAACATATATTAACAAATTTTTAGGAAAATTTCCTCATTTTATAAAACAACATATTTTATGCCTAGTTTGATTTATATGTTAAGGACACTGTCGATTGTTTAAGAAGGTACAGTTTCGTTTAATTAGCGGAAATTAATCTTTGCGAGCTAAATAGACGATTGGATATCAGACTTGTTATTTTTTGAAAGTGATTTATTTAATCGTCAGGAGTTTACTACAATATTTCTATTGAAGTGGTTCAGTTTTCAAATGCGATGGTGGTTCAATGTTAGATTTTTTATAATTCTTACCTAGTATCTTGTTTATCTCACGATCGCATCCATTAATGGAATCATTAATATAAATATCTATAAAGACTCTGGCAAGTGATATTTATACATTTGGAGTGCATTCGTATAATTTTTTAAAGTTGAAATTGTTTTATGATGAGGTTTTACGTAGATGGTTGGATAATCCTTCTCATCAAGTTCTTCTTGAATAGTAAAAGCTAATTTCTCTTCATCAATTGAAAATTGAGCGTCAATACCAGGTTTATTTCCACGAGCGTCCAATCGAATCCACTTATCAATTGATTCAAGAAAGACTGCATTTAAAGCGTGAATACAATATCCCTTTTCAGGTGTATCAAATAATAACAGCCGTTGATAGCAAAACCCTGTTGGGACTCCCACTGAACGAAGAAGAGCTGCTAAAAGATTTGATTTCGCATAACAAATCCCTTCTCTTGTAGATAAAACTTCAGATGCATGACAAGTAACTTGTGTGCCCTGAATATCCCACGAATGATAGATTTCATCCCTTACAAACTCAAAAACAATTTTCGCCTTTTCAATATCTGTTTGTGATGCATTAAAAAGTTCAGATACCTTTTCTTTAATAACTGGATTAGAATAATCTACTTCATTTAATTCAGTTAAGTATTTACTCAATTCATTACTCTCACAAATCAATTCCATCTGTTTATTCTCTCCTCTACTTTAATGCGACAATCTAGCCCGTTTCTTACAAAAAACTGTTAAGTAATAGTTTAAACCCAACTAAATAATGAAACCAGTTGGGTGAGAGCATTTATATCTTATTAAATTATCGGTAGTCACTGCCATCGGGCACTATTCTTTAACTGAGATTTTTTTAGCTTTGGCTTTTTCAGGATATGATTCCATTATGTCTCCATCAATCCAGACTTCAACTTTATCACCTTTACTTAATCCACCTGTATCTTTATAAGTCAGGTCAATCAAACCACGGTATGTATTTCCTTGTACATCCTCGTTTTGTATATCTGACACGGGGATGTTTTCAATTTCCTCGTATTCTTCTGATGAAAGTTCTGTTGCAAGTTTTATTCCATGTTCATTTACTTCCAGAATAATCCCTTCAATACTTGGTTTACTACAACCTACGAGTGAGAGACTTAGTAATATAATCGTAAATGCGGTACTGAATAACCTTTTCATATAAATCCTCCTCGTATATTATTATTAATAACAGTATATCAAAGAAACTATTTTTTATTTCATTTAATTCTAAAAGCACCTTCATATAGAAGATGCTTTTTAGAACAACTATTACATATTTTTTCTTGGTAGGGTTTTTGGTAGGGAGCTATATCTTTTTTATACCTTTTTATTCATTATAAAACAAAAATGAAGAAGAAATTGAGACTTATATTAAACCAGAACTGAATGAATTACTTAAAACAAACTGAACATAAGTCAAGGTCAAGTTCCTGAGACAACATTTCTTACATACATCATCATCGTCAACATTACTCATATTTTAAATTGCTTCTTTATCTGTTTGCTATCTTTTAATAAATAGTCTCTCAATTCAAGTTCTATTTCAATCATCTGTAGCTTTTCCTAATGCTTCATTAAGGATGTCGTACATTTTAATGATACCATCATCGCTATCGCCATATAATCCTAAATCTATTGCTTCTACGATAGCTTCACGATAATGATAATTTTGTTTTTCCAATCGTTTCACGCGTTCAGCTTGTTCAACCAAATAACCGGCATGCTTCTCCATTAAATCTGTCGCATATTGTAAAGCCATCTCTTTGCTATCACAATCTTCATATTTATTCATTATATCCTTTATTTTTTTCAATTGTTCATCCTTGTTCATTTTCAAGACCTCTCTTATATGACCTACATAATAAAAGTAGAACTCTGCGTTTCAGATTTGAAGTATAATGTACATGTTTAAATAAACAAATAATTAATGATAGTTCTAAACTAAAAGGCAATTAGTTTATATCAAAATTTTTACCCAGATTGGATCATTGTGACGATATATCCCTATAAAACCATATAAAAAGATGCCTGTAAAGAAATAAACCATGATTCAAAATCTCCTAGTTAAAAACGGACTCACTACCTTCTATCGTTTTCCATATCATTATTTTAATTTTCAAATGATTTTATCTTCCTTACATTTATTAATATAAACATGGAGGTTAAAGCAATAAATAAGTTCATTAAAATCGGTAACGTTCCTGTCACAATTTCGTTGACATGATCTGTATTACTGAAGTTTGGCATTGGATGAGGTTCATATAGATCTAGTATACGTATCAAAAAGGTTAGGTCATGTGAATATACAAACAAAATTATTATCTTGAACTTATGCCGGAGAAAAAACATGAACAGGATAGTGTTGCTTTAGATTTATTAAATTCCTTATAAATAAAAAAGGTTCAAGCTGATTTGAACCATCTTGAACCAATTTCTATCTACAAACGTTGATATGACAAGGTCGTCTTATCGTTTTGAACATTAAACAAAGACATTATGTTTTTATTTCTTCCACTCTCATCCAGTTTATTTCAAACCTTCCAATATCGATAGGTCAATCAGTCCATCAATATCATCTGATGGAACATATTCTGCTTCTTTACTAATCGTAGCCATTTCTTGGATTACTTGTTCATTGACATCAATCGTCACTTCTAAACGATTGAAAGCTGCTTCCGCTTCTTTTTCATCAATTTCTTTTCCTGTTAAGTCTTTAATATGTCTAATAACTATTTCTTGTGCTTCTAGTGGATTTTCTTGAATAAACTCAACCGCCTTCTTATGTGCGGCAAGGTATGCTTCTGCTTTTTCTACGTCTTCAACGAACGTATCATGTGCTGCGACTACCGTGTTCGTGGACTCTTTCCCCCACGCGAACTCATCCCAATCAAGTAATAATTTCCCATCAGCTTGTGTTTCTAAAATATAACCCCAAGGCTCTTGTGTCGCTGCCGCATCAACTGACTTTTGGACAAATAATGTCGCTGTATCCGCTGGTGCTGCCGCATGTAATTCTACTGTTCCACCACTTGTCGTCGTTGCTAAATCTACATCTTGTAACGCTTTACGTAACATCACATCTTGCGTACTTCCAATGACTGGAATTGCCACTTTTTTCTCGTCTAAATCTTCTAAACTATCAACACCACTTTCTTCTTCCGCAATTAAAACCGCCCCACCATTTACTGCACCTGAAATGAGGTGATACTCTGGATTTTTGACGTAAAAGTTTAATAATGGTCCTGGTCCAACTGTTCCAACATCAATTTCTTTTGTCTGCATTGCTTCCATGAATAAGCCACCATTGGTAAATGTTTTCGTCGTAATATTGACATCATCTCCAAAACTCTCCGCGAAATAATCATTTTCTAGTGCAACAATTGTGGCAATATGTGTTAAGTTCGGGAAGTATCCAATAGTTACATCATCATCTTCCTTTGCTGAACAACCTGCCACCACCCCTACAACTAACAACGTTAAAATAAATGACCTAATCAATTTTCTCATTTTATTACTTCCTCTCGTTTATTGAATTCCCCATTTTTTCTGAACATTTTTCTCAAGTCGTAAAAACACGACATGGTCCATGATTGTACCGATAATTGCAATGATAATCATGATAGAAATGACCAAATCCATCTGGCCGAGTGCACGACCTGTTTCTAATAATTGTCCAAGTCCATCACTTGCACCAAGTAACTCCCCTGCCATCAGTGCGCGCCATGAGAATGCCCATGCTATCCTCATTCCTGATAATAATTGCGGCACAGATGACGGTATAATAACAGTTTTGATAAAATGCAAGCCACTTGAACCTAGTGTTCTAGCAACTTGCTGATATAAGACAGGCACATTTTTGAACCCGCTCGACGCACTAATCGTCATCGTCCAAGTCGCACCAATTGTAACGATAAATAGTATGGCAAAATCATTTAACCCAAACCAAATAATTGCAAGTGGAAACCAAACGATACTTGGAATTGACTGTAAAGCCGTAACGACAAAACCTAATGTGTCCTCGATAAATTTATATTTCCAAATAAGATAACCTAAAATGACACCAATAATCGTTGCCAAGGAAAATCCGATAAAAATTCTCCCTAAACTTTTTACGATGGCACCTGTAATCTGTCCTGTCACAAGTCCATTAAATAATGTAGAGAATATCTGTGTCAAACTAGGAAACATAAAATCTGGCAAACCCGATAATCTAGATGTTACTTCCCATACTATCGCTATGATCGCGATGAAGCTGATTCGTCTTAAAGCTGTAGTCACTGCCCATTTCCTCCTTCAACACTTTCTCAATTTCTGATTGTAATACGTCTAAAATTTGTTGCTCTATATGCATCGTAACAGAGTCTGGCATGATCCCATCTTTAGATGTTGGCACGGAAAATACCTTTTTCAAACGACCAGGACGCGTCGCAAATACGATGACTTCTTCTGATAATTGCACTGCTTCACGAATATTATGTGTGACAAAGAATATCGTCACCTTCGTGCGCTGCCAAATTTTAAGTAACTCATGATGCAGCACCATTCGTGTCTGTTCATCTAACGCTGAGAACGGTTCATCCATCAGTAAAATATCCGGTTCCATCACAAGTGCCCGTGCAATGGCGACACGTTGTTTCATTCCACCTGATAATTGATGGGGATAGGAATCGACATATTTACTCAAATGGACCATCTGTAAATATTCCAATGCTTTTTCCTCTGCCTTATCTTTACTCATCCCATTTAGTTTCAATCCATAAGTCACATTATCTAAAACCGTCATCCACGGAAATAAACCATCTGACTGAAACACGACAACCCTGTTTGGACCTGGCTTTGTCACTTGCTCATCATTCACATAAATCGCACCTTCATCTGCTTGATCAAGGCCAGCAATTAAATTTAACAAGGTTGATTTTCCACAGCCTGATGGCCCAACAATGGAAACAAAACTACCTTTCTCGATGTCTAAATTAATATTGTCTAATACTTTCATTTGTTCATTGTCTTTTAAAAAACTTTTGTGTACGTCTTTAATTTGTACATACATGTAAAAACCCTCCTTGTTCTGTAATCGTATGAAAATAGTTGGAATTAAGTGAAAAAATATATGTTTTAATTGGATATAGTATCCTACGTGTATGTGAAAATCTCCATGCCACGTAGGACTTTCAACTATTTCTTCTACTAACCAACCATCATTCCGAAAATAAATCAGATGATAAATACCTTTCCCCTGTATCTGGTGCGATGCAGACAACTGTCTGATCTGGCGACAATCTCTCCGCCACACGTAATGCCGCGAAGACTGATGCACCACTTGATGGACCAAGTAATAGCCCTTCTTCTTTTGCTAACACATGCACCGTTTCATATGCTTCATTGTCTTCTATTTTTATAATTTCATCGTAAATGTCCGTATTTAAAATGTCCGGAACAAACCCTGGACTTGTACCAACTAATTTATGTGACCCAGGTGCTCCTCCTGAAAGTACCGGTGATCCTGCTGGTTCGACGACATGTACCGTCAACCCGTCATAATACTCTTTCAACACTTCACCTGTACCTGTAATCGTTCCACCTGTTCCAGCTGTTCCGACAAAAGCAGCAAGTGTCTCGCCTTCTTCATCTAACGTAGAAATAATTTCTTTCGCTGTCGTTTGACGGTGAATTTCTGGATTCGCTTCATTTTCAAACTGCATCGGTATAAAGCTATTCGGAATGTCTTTCGCAATTTCTTCTGCCTTATGAATACAACCAGGCATTTTATCTTCACGTGGAGTTAACACAACTTCTGCGCCATAGGCTTTTAAAATATTAATACGTTCCGCTGTCGCATTGTCTGGCATGACGATGATCAATTTATATCCTTTCGCAGCCGCATTCATCGCTAGACCAATCCCTGTATTTCCTGACGTTGGTTCAATAATCGTTGCCCCAGGCTGTAAAACGCCCTGTTGTTCTGCAAGTTCAATCATATAATATGCAGCACGGTCCTTTACACTTCTACTTGGATTAAAATATTCTAATTTCACATACACACTTGCACCATTTTCAGGTTGGATGCGATTTAATTTTACAAGCGGTGTATTCCCAATTAATTCAGTAATACTATTTACAACCCTCATGTTGTTTCACTCCTCGTTTGCTTCGTTGATTTTGATTATAGCACAAGTTGTTTTTAAATACGACTATTTCAATGTGAATTAATGGCATTATGTAATTATCATTGATTAAAGCACACAGTTATTGAAATAGCCGTACCTTTTAAGCCCCATCATCATAAGCTATATTGACTAAATAATCCCTTTCCGCGCAACTCTACGAACAGCAAGGAGGGGTACCATTTGGACGACTCAAATAAATTCAAACACCACAGTATTTTAACGAAGCGAGAGCAAGAAGTATTTTAAAACTTCCAACTGCTTTAGCTCCACTGAATTGTGATTGGATTAAACTTGTGTTTCTTGGTGAGTATTGATGAAACTTTGACATAAAGGATAAATACTCTTTCATTTGTTCAGGTGATGTAAAATGCCCTTCAATCGCTTTTTCCTTTTTTTCTACCACCTGATTATCCTCCTTTTTTATCGGGAACATTTCTAAAACCTCTTTTGTTGAACTATCAATATAGTAAAAACAACGTTCGTCTTGATCGCTATACAAACCGACCAAACGAACGTTAGGAAAGCCAACATCTTCACCTATTTCTTCGGCATGTAAGACAAACTCACTTTCATCAATAACACGACCTATCAAACGATCACCTCATTTAAATAAAAAAAGACAAAAAAAACACGCTCCCAAAAAGGAAACGTGTTTTTTGATTATTAAATATTATTTTTTATAGCAACTGTAACGATGTTTCTGGTGGGGGCATGCCTAATTCACTTTATACAAAAAACTGCTAAATCAACGTTCCCAACCATCTTTTGGTAGGGTTTTTGGTAGGGAACCATATCTTTTTTAACGACATGGAATTTATCAATTACGATTTTGGCATGTGGTATCACTGTGTTAACAGCACTCTTATAAGGATTCCACATATCCATTGCTACAAATTCAATTTTATCAATATCTTGGCGCTTTGAGAGATAACTGATGACAGTATATTTATTGCGTTTACGTACGATGTCTATTATTGATTTGTTTTCAACATCTGTGATGACACAACGATAGTTTTTAAGCAAATGGACTTCATCAATACCAAGCCATTTAGGCGTTCTAAAATCAGTTTTAGCTTCAAGCTCATCAATGTAGTCATTAAAGATATTTCGTACAGTTTTCTCATCAACGCCAATCTCTTCTGCAACACTGGTAAACGTTTTTTTTAAGGCTTGCTTCTTGAATCCATTTAATTAGCCTAGTAACAGGAACGATTGACATCCATATCAGGGGATTAAGCATATTATTTAACAATTTATTCTTACCCCTGACACTTTCTCTTATTACTAATAATAAGTTTTATAACAATTCTCTATTCTTTTTATACGACTTCTTTAAGGAAATATAATCCACGAAAAATAAGACTAAGCCACCCATAATCGATACGGTTATTATTTCAAACCATTTACTGATGCTGTTAGGGAGCATAAAAACTGAGTATGCAAGGTTAAAAATAATGACAAATCCACATGATTTTATAATGAAAACTTTTAATTGCCTTTTATAAGCCTGTTCCGTAAAAATGTCTGTATACTCCATACCTGAAATGATATATCTTAAGAAAACGTAACCTATAAAGATCCAGATAGCTATAAATAACGAAAACTCTAAATCAATCTGAAGACTTGGGAATTTGTTAATAATGAATACACCGATTAAAAATAATAAGAGAATAACAGACCCTTCAGAAAAAATATATAAAGTCTTTTTCTCCCGATATTCATCATCTGGTAATAAAAACGACAACCAAGATTTCATTAATTCTCTACCTCCCAGAATAAATCATCTAAAGTTTTATTAATAAATAAGACGTGCTGCTTTTTCTACATCAGAACGTTCCTCATATCCCGGTTTTCTATCCCATTCACGAACTTCATAAAAGTGGTCTTCATTATTCTTTTCTTTATGTACTTTTAACGCTTCTATTAATTCAGAAACATTTCTCTGTATTACTTTATAAGTATTAATTAATTCTTCATTTCCATCATTAACAATTGCTTTTTTGGGTTGCTCGCTTAAAAATAAGGCACCCCCACCCAAAAAAGGTTCATAATAAGTTGAGTATCCATCATCAGGCATATATTCATAAATATCATCAAGTAGCTGACGCTTTCCACCAACCCATTTCACGAACGGTTTAATTAAAGTACTATTATTTCTTGCCATATTAAATCTTCCTTCCGTCTTCATCGGGATATTTCACCATAAAACGAACGCTTATTCTATATTTTAAAACAGGGTATCTTTTAAACCATTTCTTGTAACTTATACATTTTTTTAATGTGTAATCTATTTTAGCACATTTATTACATTTTCATATTATTTTGGTGGTCTTTATTGTGTATAGAAATGATATTCAATTTAAAAAATGGGAAAATACAAGAACACCTTAATAAACAAAATAAATTAAAAAATCCCTACCAAAAAATTTAGCTGGTAGGGTTTTTGGTAGGGAACTATATCTTTTTATACCTTTTTATTCATTTTTGATTAAATTAAATGCTGTTAAATAGGCATTCTCTCACCAAATCAAGTTAGCTTATTATTCCCACTCCAAGTTTGCAGGTGACGTCAAAACATCGTTACATCAACATTTATCACACCTTCAACTTATTTTGGCGGGGATTCTGGCGGAACTTATTTTTTTACTGCTTGGTTACCATTAAATGATATACCTGATTTTTCCGCTGTTCGTATATTAATGTTACCTGTCATCTCTTCCGCAATGAGTTCATCTACACCTGACCACATATGTGAATAATGCTTTAAGGTAATTTCTGGACTGGAATGTCCCATACGCTTTGACAAAATTAAAACAGAAACGTTAAATTCATTAATAAGATAGGATGCATGTGAATGTCGGAGCCCTTTAGCTTGAATACGATGAACATTTGCAAGTTTTGCATAACGTTGAATAATTCTGCCAATTGTTGATTTTATCATTGGTGTTCCATCATAACTAAAAATGAAATCGTCAATTCCTATTTTGGCTTGTCGTTCTTTCCATACTTTTAAAATCTCTATCGTATCATTATCTAAAGAGATGATTCGCTTTCCATCCTCTGTCTTTGTATAATTTTTCCTTTGCCAATTGCTCTTGTTTCGTAAATATAGGGAATGATGAACACGAAGTCGCTTGTTTTTAAAGTCTACATCTTCCCACCATAATGCTGTACCTTCATTGACACGAAGCCCAGTCATAAAATAAACCCATAACATCACAAAACATAAATGTTCATAAAAATCATCTAGACAAATAACTGATATAACCTTTTCAAATTCTTTCTTAGTCCAATAAGGAACAACTGCCTTTCCCTTTGGAATAGCTTTCACCTTTTTAGATACATTCATTTCTAGATATTGCATATCCACTGCCATATCTAAACTTTTACGAAACATACCAAATACTAAACTAGCATATGCTTGGGAATATCCAGCTCCTTTGTCTGAAAGTAGCCAAGTTCGATACCGTTGAACATCTTCTACAGTTAGAGAGCGAAGTTCTATGTTATAGAAACGATCTCTCATACTTTCTAACGTTCGTTTACGAACATAAAAAGTACTTTCTTCCACCTCTGTTTCATATGCAGGAATATATACAGTATCCATGAATTGGCCATATGTCATATGATAGTTCCCGTACCCGTTTGCTTTATGGTATTCATTTTTTACCCGTACCAATTCTTTATAGGCCTGTAACGCAGAAGTGAACTTTCTTCCTTGCTGATTCGTACGCCCCTTTTTCCGAAGACGTTTCCCAGTAATTCGATCTGTTCCTAACTCCGTTTCATAAAAATATTGCCCTTTATCATCGATATAAACTCCCACATATTTAGTTTTTGCCACGACTGCCTTCCTCCAATTCTAGTTCACAACCTAGAATCGATTCGACTGTCATTTTTGGTACACGCCCTAAGCGTTTATTATTATAAAATGGATACCCTTTTTGTACCATGATTTGTTTCGCTTGTCTAATAATTCGTATCGAAGTATATTTAGGATACCCAAGCTCAATTAAATCATCTTTTGTAATCAGTTCCTTCATAAACATATACCTCCCTTTTCTTAATAGAGGAATACATACTAAAAACAAAGGTACTTTAGTTCATTTCTTTTTGAAAATCAGACGACTGTTGGTACAGCTCCACGGGAATTTCACCCCTGCAAGTATTTCTTCCAGCCCTACTCATAGCTTGCGACGCTTCAAACGCTCGAACCATGACGGTAGGGGAGTATCATTATCTATACTGATGGGTTATCGCCAGCAATCCACCACGATTGCATTAGACTCATAGATTATCGCTCGTTTCTAAAAAAGTCATGGCGTATGAATCAAGTGGCTCATCATCAGTAGAACGTATCTGATTTTTTGTTTATACTGCACGGCGTTATCTTCCGTGCTTTCTTTGTCAAAGAACAAATATATGATTAATAAAAGGGAAAACCTAACCATTATCCATTCAAATCTTGAAAGCTAAAATGGATTGCATAAGCTTCGACCTCAAACGATCACGTGTATCTTCATCAATACCCCAATAAGTGTTTCCTTGTTCGTCACGAAGTTTACGCATGGACAAACTTGTCATGTAGCTTCCATAATGCAGAATAACCACTTTCATTGC
This sequence comes from Pseudogracilibacillus sp. ICA-222130, assembly GCF_037892545.1. Lineage (NCBI taxonomy): Bacteria > Bacillati > Bacillota > Bacilli > Caryophanales > Bacillaceae > Pseudogracilibacillus > Pseudogracilibacillus sp. ICA-222130. The sequence goes on along the minus strand of NZ_JBBKBG010000006.1, from coordinate 16,100 downwards.
TTCTGGCTCACCCTTATTTGCAGCTAAAATAATTGGGTATGGCAATAAACCACGTTCGTTGTCTTTTGTGTTAGCATCAATCATCCCAGTCATCTGCATGTTCCTCCAAAAATCGCTTTAACCTTTTAAAAGAGCTTGTCCGTCTATACTGAACCGTACTACGAGGAATCTCTAGTAGTTCGGCTATTTCTACATCTGATTTATCAAAAAAATAGTATAGTAGGACTGTCTTACGCTTTTCTTTTGGCAAAGTACGCAACGCTTCAGCGAGTAATTTCGGAGTGATTTTCTTTCCAGCCACTTGAAAACTTTGCCCTTCTTCTCCTTCATATTGCTTATCTAAGGTATAGAGTTGATTTTCTTCTTGTGGTGTAAGGTCAGAAAATGTCATCTCCTTTGTTAGACGTTGTTGCCTTTCGTTATAAATATTAATAGCTTCATTCTTCAAGACACGTTTACAAAAGGCGTTAAATGCACAGCGAACTTGCCACTCGGTACGATCTGGTTCTATCATGCATGTCCTCTCCCTTCGCAACTGCAAAGGTGGGTGATGATTTCCCCTTTCATAACCTTCAACAAACTTTTTTCTAAAATGCCGAAAAAAAGAACTATTTTTTTGAAAAAAGTTTGTAAAAAGGCGAAAAATCCACCGATTAGAACGAGATAAATTTATTTTTATGAAATTTTTAGGCTTACACACAATTATCTTTTACTTTTTTAAAATCTCTTGACGAGTACCTATGAATTAGTGTACTATTTAACTATAACACTAGCACAAAGAAACCACAGGAGGAATTAAAATGACCGCTTGGTTTGATTTAACGAAAAAAGAATTTTGCCTAGGACTTCCAGCGTTTATATTCTCACTGATTGCCTTGATTGGAATTTTCACAATTAGTATTATGTTTGGCCTTTCAACTAATCTCATGTGGGAAATGTTAACAATCGGAGCGTTTGCAGCAGTTGCTCTTCATGTTTTTTATTTAGCTTATTACCTGCTTTACAGCCTGAGTGTAGAACGTAAACGAATGCATTTATGGCTTCATAATCCGTTGCCAATCGGGTCAATCCTATTAGCGAAGCTCATTTCTGGTATAGCCTATATGCTCATTACTCTCATCACTGCAGTTACCGTGCTATGGCAGGCTTATAAAAATAGCGCACTGTCGATTAATTTAAATGAGTGGCTAACTACCGCTATCTCGTCTGTCATTGCCCTACTATTAACTGCGTTGTTATTGGGATGTGCTTATGTGTTTTTCTGGACAATCTTTATGGCATTGAGCAGAACTTATAATGATTTTCTCAGTTTTTTGTTAACATTCTTTTTCTTTCTTGTCGCCGCTTCACTTCTTAATATGATTAATAGTTTATCTTTCTTAACCGATTGGGGTGTGATTAATAGTGGGAGTGTGCTTTCAGGTTTTGAATTAAACACTTCAAACGAATATCAACATTATGAAATCGAAAACTTATCACCCATCTTTTATATTGGTCATTTTGTACGGGATCTTGTATTGGCTGCCCTACTTTTTGCTGGCAGTAGTTGGATTCTTGACCGTAAAGTTGAGGTGTAATGCATGTCTGATCTATTTCGTTCTGGAGAGCCGATTTACTTACAATTAGCTGAACGTATTAAACGGCAAATCACACGTGGTGAGTTACAGCTTGGAGAAAAGCTTCCTTCTATACGTGATATGGGGATAGCTGTAAACGTGAATCCAAATACGGTACAGCGAACATATCGAGAATTAGAGGGGTTGAAAATCATAGAGTCTAAGCGCGGACAAGGATCGTTTGTTACAGATGATGAGCACGTTCTTCAATCGATTAGAGAGCAAATGAAAAAAGAAGCAATCTCTCGCTTTGTGCAAGGAATGCGGGAAATAGGGTATTCCGACGACGAAATTCAAGCAGGAATCGAATCATATTTAGCAGGGAAAGGAGCACCTGAGCAATGATCTCATTTAACCAAGTAACAAAAAAATATCGACAAAAAGTAGCATTAGATAAAGTGAACTTAGAGCTAATAGAGGGAAAAATTATCGGACTGGTTGGTGAAAACGGAAGTGGAAAATCTACGATGCTGAAGTTAATCGCTGGTCTGACTTACCCGACAAAAGGAGAAGTGCTTATTAATGAAAAAACTGTAAATCGCCGTTCTGCCTCCATTGTTTCATATTTATCAGAGCTGGATGAGTACTACAGGTTTTATAACGTGGAAAAGACCATTGAGTTTTATGCTAGTCAATTTTCCGATTTTGACCCTAAAAAGGCCTATGAAATTTTAACCTTTATGAAGCTTAATCCGGAAATCAAACTGAAAGAACTCTCAAAAGGAAATCGAGGAAGGCTAAAAATCGTACTTTCTCTTGCACGAAATGCCCCTATTATCTTAATGGATGAACCACTTTCAGGCCTTGATCCAATGGTGCGTCAATCCATTGTCAAAGGGTTGCTTTCCTTTGTTGATTTAGAAAAGCAGCTCGTTCTTATTACTACTCATGAGATCCGAGATTTAGAAAACATCTTAGATGAAGTGATTGCAATAAAGGATGGAACAATCATCGGTCACCATAATGTAGAACAATTACGAGAAGAACAAAACCTCGGAATTGTTGAATGGATGACAACTATTTATGAGTAAGACATTTTCTTAGGGGGGAATCGTTATCTGCCAAAAGGAATCTGCTTGGTTAATACGGGTACGTTTTTAAATGATAAATGGCAATTGTTCTGACCATATATAAGTTTTCCATGTAATGAGGAGGATAAAGTAATGGATATCATTAAAACAAATCAGTTGACGAGGAAATACGGGAAGCAATACGCAGTAAACAATATCAATCTAAACGTAAAAGAAGGATCGATTTATGGATTTTTAGGGCCAAATGGAGCTGGGAAAAGCACTACTATTCGTATGCTTCTTGGTCTGATTAAACCGACAACAGGAAGTGTGCAAATATTAGGGAAAGATTTAACAAAACATCGAATGGAGATTTTGAGTCAAGTCGGGTCGTTAGTAGAAGCCCCTTCGTATTATGGTCATTTAACAGGATATGAAAATTTGGAAGCTGCCCGACGATTACTAGGAGCACCAAAAAGTCGCATCACGGAGGTTTTAAACATCGTTCGATTGAACAAAGCAGCAGATAAAAAAGTCAAAAACTATTCATTGGGAATGAAACAACGCCTAGGGATTGCAACTGCTTTACTGAACAAACCGAAGCTTCTTATATTGGATGAACCTACAAACGGACTTGATCCAGCAGGGATCCAGGAAATACGGGAACTGATTAAGGCGATGCCAAAACATGACAACATGACGGTCATCATTTCAAGTCATTTACTAAGTGAAATTGAACAAATGGCTGATCAAGTGGGCATCATTAATAAAGGTGAGTTAATTTTTCAGGACTCCATCGATGTGTTAAAAGAGAAAAGTAAACCTAAATTACACATCGGCGTCAATCGTGCGGACCAAGCCTTTACGTTTCTGAAAGAACAAGGATATGATGCTAAACTTACCGATACGAGAGTTATCATGGAAGACGCAGACCCTGTATTTGCAGAGAAAATCAATTATACTCTGCTTTCCGAAGGTTTTCGGGTAAACAGATTGGAAGAAGTGAAACAATCCTTAGAAGATATATTTATCGAACTAACAGGGGTGGGTGAATCTGTATGATGAGCAAGGTGGTAAATTCAGAAATAGTAAAATACAAGCGAACATGGCTTTGGATTCTTCCGTTGATTATACCATTCATTATTGTACTGGCAAATGGTTTGAATATATTTTTACGCTATGACACGATTGTTCAACAAGCCGCTAAGGATGGGATGACCATGTGGGACCCAATATGGATCTTTAGTTTTTTTCTTATACTTCTAGCCGTTCCGCTAGAAGTAACACTAATCACATCCATCATTGCAAATGTAGAACATCAAGGGAACAGCTGGAAGTCTATTTTCTCCATGCCTGTTTCACGATTTCAGATATACGTTAACAAATTTGCTTGGTCAACGGTTCTAACGATTATTTCGGGATTCATTTTAATGATAGGAATTATCATCTTAGGTATGATGGTTGGAAATGACACCTTTCCTTGGACGCATATTTTAGGCTTTTCCCTTTTTCCATTTTTGACTGCTGTTCCACTGATTGCTTTGCAGTTATGGCTAGCGCTTACCTTTCAAAACCAAGCAATACCGATTACGATTGGTTCCCTTGGAATTCTACTAACCATTCTTGGGGGACAGTTACCATTAGGAAGATGGTTACCTTGGACATTTTATGTCCAAGTATTGCCATCGCCTAACCAAGAATCGGTTGGATTACCGTGGGACATTGTTGGCACGAGTTTTATCATAGGTTTATTGCTTCTTTTCTTTGGATTTATTCATTTTAGAAAAAAAGAATTTGCATAAGGAGGGAAAATAGATGTTCTCCAATCTTTTTTCAGTCGAACTTTTAAAAACAAAACGATCGGTTCTTTGGATTATTGCTCTTCTCATTCCAAGCTTAGCAACCTTTCTAGGAGTCGGAAATTTACTTGTTAACGCAAGAGAGTTTATCGAACCAGACGCTAATTTATGGGTTGACGCATGGTCACAGGTTGTCATTTTTTACGGAATGATATTTCTCCCTATTCTTGTTGGTATTTATGCTTCTACCATCTGCAGGGTTGATCATTTAAATGGAGGATGGAAGCAAGTGTTAAGCTTTCCTATTTCTCACGTAAAGCTTTACTTTGCTAAATTACTTACTTTATATTTACTGTTGGCAGTCACCCAGATTTCCTTAGTTATTCAATATGTTGCCATTGGTCACCTCTTTGATCTCTCGGGAACGTTTATATTAAAAGATTTTATCATCTATGGTCTATTTGGCTGGCTTGCTTCTCTACCGCTTGCTTCGTTACAGCTATGGTTAGCCTTTAACTGGAAAAGCTTCGCGCTTCCACTTACTGTTAACATTGGGTTGACAATCCCTGTCTTAATGGTAAGTCAGACTCCATATGGCTTTTTCTATCCATGGGCTCAGCCATCTATGATGATGTCACCAGCTTATGAGGCGTTCCGACCACCAATTGAACAATTGCTTATCATATTTAGCGTATTACTTATTCTTTTTACTACTCTGGGCTTGCTTCACTTTAGAAGAAAAGAATTCAATTAATCTTTTGTTTTACTTGTAAATGTCCTCATAGAATGAAAAGAAACCAGTCTGATATGTTACTGGTTTCTTTTTCGACTAATTCATAAGGTAATAACTGACCAACTTATATTCCTTTATCTATTTTCAAAGAAAAGAATAAAAACATCGATGAAGAGAGTTATTGATTAGCTGAAAGAGAATTAGTTATTTTAAAAGCTATTTCTGAAGGGTCAAGCAATAAAGAAATAGCTGAAAAATTATTTTTATCTAATAGAACAATAGAGTATCGACTATCAAGAATATATAGAGCTTTAAGAGTGAAAACAAGAGGGGAAGCAATAACTACAGTAATACAACTTAATTTAAAATTAAAAAATAATGATGTGTAAAATTTCCAGTAATTAATAAAATCATTTTCAAATTCGTATGTTTAGACGTATATCCATTAAAGTTATAATTTACTCTTATTCATTGAAACTTTTTACATTCGTATTTATAATAAACTAAAAAGGAGGTTTTTTAAATGGCTGTCTGCAAAAATTGTGGGAAAAGATGGAGTTTATTTAAAACATATAAAATAGCTTTTGCTAATGATGGACTAGAATGCCCAAAATGCGGTAAGAAACAGTATCTTTCTAGTTCTTCTCTGCTAAACTTATTATTAGGTTCTACGATTTTTATTTTCTTTGCTCTATTGCCATTTTTAGTGAAGCTTAGTAATAAAGAGGAGCAAATTTATTAAATGTAATGGAACTTATTAAGGTAGAATGGAAAAACGGGAATTTCCCCCTGCAAGTATTTCTTCCGACATTACTCATGTACTCATAGCTTACGAAGCTTCAAATGCTCGAACCATGACGATAGGGGAGTATCATTATCTATACTGATGGGTTATCGCCAGCAATCCACCACGATTGTATTAGACTCATAGATAATCGCTCGTTTCTATCGAAAGTCATGGCGTATGAATCAAGTAGCTCATCATCAGTAGAACGTATCTGATTTTCGGTCTATACTGCACGGCGTTATCTTCCGTGCTTTCTTTGTCAAAGAACAATATATGTGAAAGGGAAAACTTAACCATGTAATCAAATCTTGAAAGCTAAAATGCCCTGCATAAGCTTCGAACGTAAACGATCATGTGTATCTACATCAATGCCCCAATACGTATTACCACGCTCATCATAAAGTTTACGCATAGACAAACTTGCCATATAGCTTCCATAATGCAAAATAACGTAATTCATCGCTTCTGGATCACCCTTATTTGCAGCTAAAATAATTGGATACGGTAATAAGCCACATTCGTTGTCTTTTGTGTTAGCATCAATCATCCCAGTCATCTGCATGTTCCTCCAAAAATCGCTTTAACCTTTTAAAAGAGCTTGTCCGTCTATACTGAACCGTACTACGAGGAATCTCTAGTAGTTCGGCTATTTCTACATCTGATTTATCAAAAAAATAGTATAGTAGTAATTTTTATCAAGACCTAAATTTTAAAAAGGTAGATAAGTTAAAGGACATAACATATTTTATATGACTAATATGTTATGTCCTTTCTTCTTCCACTAACAGTTAGTGGAGGAATTTTTTTCTAAACTTCACAATTAATAAGAAGTCATCGAAACCAATCGAACCTTAATAATATAAACATCTTTAATTATCAAATTCTACCTCTTTCCAAAGGTTTTGATCATTTAAATTTCGTATACACCAATCCGCATGGCCATCACTAAAGTCATCTGAATAGAAGTTGACAGAATAAATACTGTAAAGAAGCACATACAAGAATATTTTCGATTTTACTTTTTCACCGAAAGTTTTGATTACTAAGTTTAAATATTTTGTTTTAAAATCAAATGTGTACTGATCGTACATATCGAAGAAAAGCCATCCTGTTGCTACATCAAAAAGGAAATCACCTTGCATGGTCATAAGACCGAAATCAATAATTCCAGTTACTTCACAGTTTGAATTTACAAGTATATTTTCCGGACAAAAATCCCCATGAATTAGAGTATATTTTCCTGTGTAATCACCTGACAATGCACGAAATAAAGCATCTACTTTTTCATTAAATCGCTCAACATATTCTTGTAAGTACGGTTCTACTTTTGAAAGTTGATAGTGCAAGAGATTATGTAAGTACTGATACCAATCATTACTTTCTGGTACATCAGCCTCATGAAAAAGTTTAATTCCTTTAAAAGCACCTTGAATATTGACATCCCTTGTTTTTAGCAATGCCAACAAGTGGTTTTTCATCAATTTTTCTATTTTCTCTTCTGGAGAATTCTCTATAGCTTCCCTCATATTCCGACCATTAATTAGTTTCTCAATCGTAACTATAGTCCCATTAATCTCCATGATTTGTTCAATTTGGGGGAGTTCTATATTTACGTTTGAAATATCGAGAACATTATAAAAGTTTTTAAGTGTATGCTGTTTTGAAGCTGAAGTCATATCACTATTATAAATTTTTAATACACGTTGCTCGTCGTATTTATAAACGAATGCTTCCATACCGAAACCTATAAGTGTTTTTTTATTAATCCCCAGTGTATTTAAAACTGCTTCATGCTTATGTTCATTTATCATGCTATCCCCCCAACAATAATATTTTTTATGTGTAAATGGAGAACAACGTTCTCTCTCATAACTTTTTATAGACATCTGCGTAAGCCACTTTCAATTGTTCCCTTAATTGTTTATTTTCCTCTTCCAACTTCTTATTTTTTCTTTTCAGAGATGAGGCTGGGACAAAACCCAAATAAGCCTCAAAAATAAAAAGTATAAACAAAAAGAGCACCTTCTGGTAAAATTAAAGTAACGACTCAATAATTTACGGAGGTGCTCTTATGTTTAAACATTATACCATGAATCAAGTTATTTTGCCTTTAGATTTAGAAATAAAATTACCAAAAAATGATATTGCCTTTACAGTACATGAATTAGTGGAAAGTATTCCCGAGGAAGCCTTTGGCCAGTACGCACGACAAACAGGTTGTCCAGCTTACCACCCGAAAATGATGATGAAAATTATTTTATGCGCCTATACACAGTCCGTATTTTCTGGACGCAAAATAGAAGCACTGGTAAAAGATAGCATCCGGATGATGTGGTTAGCACAAGGATACGAGCCAAGCTACAGATCTATCAACCGTTTTCGCAGTAATGAACATACGGAAGAGCTTTTACGCCAATGTTTCGTTCAATTTCGTTGTACTTTAATTGAGGAAAAAGAAATAGATGCGGAAGCCATTTTCATCGATGGTACGAAAGTCGAAGCGAATGCCAATAAATTTACATTCGTTTGGCGCAGATCAACCGAAAGATATAGTGCAAACCTAGTAGAAAAATCAAATCGTGCATACGAGGAATTATTGGAAAAGGAGATTGTCCCTGCCATTGAACGAGAAAATCCAGAGGAATTATCCGCAGATGAATTGGAAACAATCGTTGAAAAATTAGATGAAACAATTGATGCTTATACGAAGCGAATGGAAGCATCCGATGTAGACAAACGAAAGGCACTACGCTCGGAACGAAAAGAACCGAAAAAACATCGTAAACAATTCAACGATTGGTTAACCCGGAAGCAGAAATACGCAAAAGACATGGAAATATTCGCAGAACGAAATAGTTATTCGAAAACAGATTATGATGCAACATTCATGCGCATGAAAGATGACTATATGAGGAACGGACAATTAAAAGCAGGATATAATCTACAAGTGGCAACAGAAGGACAATACGCCCTAGCTTATGACATATATCCTAACCCAACAGATACACGTACCTTGATTCCTTTTTTAGATACAATCGAAGAGAAATATTTCACCTTACCAACATATGTCGTAGCTGATACTGGTTATGGAAGTGAACAAAATTATGATGATATTATAAACAATCGTCATCGTGTCCCTTTGATTACGTATGGACAATACCGCAAGGAAAAAAAGAAAAAGTATAAGGAAGACCCATTCAATCCAGCGAATTGGTCTTATGATAAAACGAATGATCGCTACACCTGCCTTAATGGTCAATTGATGCCATACCAATATGATACTTATCGAACAGACCGTTATGGATTTAGACGTAATTTTAAAGTGTACGAAAGTGTTAGTTGTGATGGTTGTCCTCTTCGTGACTTATGTACCAAAGCGAAAGAGGGGAATAATCGAAAACTATTTTATAATAAGAAGTGGGAAACTCATAAAACATACATAAGAGAAAAGCTTTCAAACGAAGAGACTGGTGAAATTTACGGTAAACGTAAAATAGATGTAGAGCCATTCTTTGGATTTTTGAAGGCTAATTTGGGTCTCACTCGCATGAGTGTGCGGGGAAAATCCCAAGTTCATAACGAGATTGGATTTGCGTTAATGGCAGTGAATTTAAGGAAGTTCACTGCCATTAACAAGGAGAAGCACAACAATTTTCATTTAAAAACAAGAAAAAGTGGTGTGGTCTACAAAAAACATGTAAACCACACCACTTTTATTTATTTGAGACTAGTTATGTCCCAGCCTCTTTCGCTCATTTCTCTTTTTAATTGTTTAGGTGTTGGTACTTGTGATTGTTGATCTCGTAATGTTTCAATCCTCAAACGAAAGTCTTTATTGTTATATAGTGTTGCTTTTGATACATCAGCTTCACTCGATACACTGTTAAAGTTTATTTTTTCATTAGCCTTTATAAGCCTTTTGATGGCTTCATCTACCTTTTGATAGGTGTTAGCCTTACGCTTGGCATGAATGGCTTTCAAGTGGACAGTACGGTCATATTCAGCCATTTTGAACACCTAACTTTCTTTTCATACGGTCTTGTCTACCAAAGATAATATTTCCTTCTTGAAGGGTGTTTAAAATGTTCTGGTAACGTTGTAAATTTTTTTCGTTTTTCACAGCTATATCTTCTCGACCTCTTTGTTTAGCTATTTCAATTGCTTTTGTAGTTGTTTTAATGTGAAGCTCATATTTTTGCTTATCCAATTCTGAAAAGCCAACGGCTAAATCCTTACATGGTGTTTGATTGCTACCACAAGTCAAACAAGGGGGAGCTTCCATATGAGGACAGTTTCCGTTCAAACGAGCATGACACGTTCCATATGGGTTGTCCATCGCATTTAGCTTGTGATCTTGCCATAAGGCATTTAATATGTCTATTGGAATATCTTCTTCTGCTTTAATTTCTTGTACTTCACCGTTTAAGTCAAAGCTAAAAATACCCTGCTTTATAACCGATTCAAACGCTTTTCTTTTCGTATTATCCGGAATTCCTGTCATGGTCACCGACACTCTCGCAGGACTGCCATGTTCCTAATAAATCTAAATAAAACATAAATCAAATCCCCATCTGAAAACAGGTGGTGATTATTTGACACTTACCCAAATATCCATGTAAAATTGTTTAAAGATTTTATATGTATGTGCACGTTAATGTTTACTAAAATTAAAACTAATTATTTAACAAATAGGCTATTTTCTTGAATAAGGGGTGATAAGATGATGGAAATGATGGACTTTTTGATGCAGTATAAATGGCTAATTGTGATTATCGCAGAAATTCTATTTTTAGTGTTTGCAGGGCTCTTTTTTATTATGAGGTACTGGTTTCGAAAGAACGCTGTCGGTTTTGCCTTTATTATATTATTAATTCTGAACGAATTATTCCTAGCATTTCTGGCCATTTATGATTATTTACAAACTGGAACGCTTGATTCGTTTCAGATTATTACAGCAATTTTCTATATTTATCTTATTTTTGAAGGAAAAAAGGATTTTAAACGATTAGACCACTATTTTAAAAAGAAAGTTGCAAGTTGGAAAGGGGAAACAGTTCCTGACTTACAAACAAGCGAGAGCGCTGTAGAGAAAAAGTATGGTCGAGCTCATGCAAAGGAAGAAAGAGAAGGTTGGTATATCCACCTTGTCATTTTTGTGATTGCCCAAATTGTCTTTTGGAACATTGACAACTTTACAGGTTGGCAAGATTTGAATTTTAATCAAATTGGGAAATTTTTCCAACTTTATGAGGATCCGAAGATTAACAAAGTAAATGCTGTCTGGGGTGTTATTTTATTTATCGATTTTATTTGGTCATTTTCTTACACCATTTGGCCAAAGAAGGAAAAGTCATCTTCAAAAAAAATAAATAAAATTAGTTAGTTGGATAAACGACAATCTAAACAATTAATTGAACAAATGCTGTTTAGTGCAAAATAAAAGTTAAGAGTATTGCAACAAAAATGTTAGAAGATTGTACAAAGAAAAAGGCTTGCCAGTCCCTTCGAAATACCCTACCGTTATTGGTGTCGAATCAATCAATGGTGGGAGGACGAAAGGATGCTAGCAATGCCTGAAATTAATCATATCAAAAAGTTAAGGAATATTAAATCACTGTCAATCAACGAAATTTCTAAACGGACTGGTTTTAGTTGGGTAACGGTAAAAAAATACGCTGATGAAGATCAAATACCCCAAGAAAAAAATATAGTAAGGAAAGGCATGATGTATGAAGATAAATGGGGAGAAATTGTAATCGATTGGTTAAGTGAAGATTATTCGCTAAAAAAGAAACTTAGACGGAACAACAAGAACATTTTTGAAGGATTAAAAAAGATGGGTTTTACTGGTTCTTATCGAACCATTTGCAATTTTATAAAGGAAGAATGGAAAGAAAAAATACTAGAAGATTCGGAAGGATTGAGAGAAGAATATGAAAGGTTAACTCATCCACCAGCTGAAGCACAAGTGGATTTTGGCGTTACAGAAGCCATCGCAGATGGCAAAACAAAAGATATCCATGTTTTGGTGATGAGTTTTCCTTACAGTAATGCAGGTTATGTCGTACCACTACCAGCTGAAAATCAAGAATGTTTTTTAGAAGGTCTGAAAGTACTTTTTAACCAAGCTGGATTTGTACCTAGGAAGCTCCGTTTAGATAATCTTTCAGCTGCAGTTGTAAAAGCAAGAGGACGTGGTCGAGAAACAGTCTTTAATGAAACATTTTTACATTTCGCAAATCATTACGGTTTTGAAGCACAAGCTTGCAACGCTAGGAAGGGAAATGAAAAGGGTCATGTAGAAAACAAGGTAGGATATATTCGCTATAATTTTTTCACACCGTCCCCTATCATGAAAGACTTCGCTCACTTACGTGATCGTTTATTTGAAAAGTGTAAAGAGGATCAACAACGGTCTCATTATATAAAAGGCTGTTTAATTACAGATTTATTTAAAGCAGAAAAGAAATATGGACTGGCATTGCCCGAATCTGAATATCCAGTTTTTAAACAAGCGATGACTTCTGCGAATAAATACGGAGAAGTGCGAATTGACGAAACGTTAGTCCATGTACCTAAAAGTTATCATTACGGTAAGTTACAACTCATTTTATATTGGAATACATACAAAGTTGTTTCCCTGAACGGCGAGCTACTTTCCAAAGGGCATAGACCATACATGAATCAAGAAAGAGAACTCCCATGGCAAGCTATTCTAAAAAATTGGAGAAAAAAACCACGTTCAGTTGTATATTCAAGATATTTTTCATACTTACCAGGCCGCATTTCTTATTACTTGAACATAGATTCGATGAAACTAAGAAAAGAACGTATAGATTGGTTATTAAACTTGATTATTCATCATGATATGAGAGAAATAGATTTAAGGTTTTATGAATTATTACCCGAAGAGTCACTTTATAATAATCATTCTAGAGACTCAATAAAACATCCCTATGATGTAGATTGGAATATATATGATTCGTTAAGACCTACCGGTCAAACAGATGTGAATGAAGGTGTTCAGCATGACTGATAGGGTTAAAGAAAAATGTAAAGTTTTACGTTTAGCTTATATTGCCGATATATACGAGAAAATTAGCTTTGAGAATCCAGAGCAATATTTAGTAGATGTATTAACCCAAGAAATAGAGCTTAGAGAAATAGCAAAAGCAGAACGTTTAATAAAAAAGGCAAAATTTATGAATAAGAAAGAACTAACGGATTATCAATGGGATGATCAAATCCATTTTCCGCAAAATTTTAATAGAGATACTCTTGAATCTCTTAGTTTTATTAAAAGGAAAGAGAATATAATTCTAACAGGAGCACCAGGAACTGGAAAATCCCATTTAGCAACAGCATTGGGAAGAAAAGCTTGTAGAAATGGATATGAAGTTCGTTTTTACAGAGTAGCAGATTTAATTGAGATATTGGAGAAGTCGTGGACCGAAGGTCGATTTCAGACCTTCCGCAATCGCTTTCAAAAGGTTGATATGATTATTCTAGATGAGATGGGATACGTGCCATTTAGTAAAGATGGAGCTGAATTATTATTTCAATTAATTTCCGATTGGTATGAACGAAAAAGTCTCATCATCACATCAAATTTAGAATTTAGTCAGTGGAATAAAATATTTGTGGATGCGCGTTTAACTGCGGCTTTAGTAGATCGAGTAATCCACCATGCACATATTTTGAGCTTTACTGGTGGTAGTTATCGTGTAAAATACGCTTTATCAAATCGTTAATCAAATTAAAAATAGGGGATGGCAAAGTTCTAAACTTTCCACTGCATTTTTCTAAACTTTTTGCTTGCAAAATACAAACAAATGCGTCAAAGTTAGAGTTGAAACTATGGAAATGTATAAACAAATAATCAATTTGGAGGGAAAAATGGAGATAATTGAACTACCTATCGAATTTGAATTTAATGGACAAAAAAATTTTATTTATCCTAGCTTAGTTTTATTGAAGGATGAATTAACCTTAGTTGATACAGGATATCCGAATTTTATAGGTTTAATTGAAAATGAAATTATAAGAACTGGTTATAATGCGAAAAATTTAACAAACATAATCGTTACTCACTATGATGATGACCATATCGGTTCCTTATATGATTTCAAAGAAAAGTATCCGTGGGTTAACATTATAGCTAGTGAAACTGAATCAAAGTACATTAGCGGTGAAATGAAATCTGAGAGATTACTTCAAGCTGAAGAAATGCTAAAAAGTATGCCAAATGAAGAAAAAGAATTTGGTAAACGGTTTATACAACATTTAAAGAATTTGAAGCATGTTTCAATTGATGAAAAGGTACATGATGGTGATATGATTTTATATAATAATTGTAGAATAATAGCAACACCAGGACATACATCAGGTCATATTTCATTATATTTTCCAAAGTTAAACAGTGTAATTACAGGTGATGCAGCTGTTAACGAGAATTATAAATTAGTTGTAGCTAATCCAAACTATTGTTTAAATGTTGAGCAAGCAGAACGGTCTTTAATAAAGATTAAAAATCTTAGAGCTGAAAATTATTATTGTTATCATGGTGGAAAGATTATATTATAATTGGAGCTAAACACTGGTGTAATCCATGTGAATTAAAAAACATTAGGAGCTAGGATTCCTCCCTAGTGCTCTATGATTAGCGTCAATGTCATGTTCAAAGAATCGTTCAATTCTATAAAGTATGATGACCCGACAGAGTTGGACAAAAATCTATCAAAATAATATAAATTAGACTATGGAACGCACGTTTAATTTATATTATTCAACAAACAAAATGTCAGACATCTTTTACATATCGAGGATTGTAACACAAATGAAAGCTTGAATAGAGAATAATTTATGAAATATTGAGAAAGCTAGGATGCTCAATTTGATTTTCAATAAATACAATCGGGACAGAATCTAGAGTAATGAGGGACTTTTAGGTTTTTAGTCAAATGTTGGGGTGAGCATTCGCTCACTCCTGATTTATTTAACCCTTTAAATAGTGATTAAATATATTTCATTTAATTTTTTATTATCCCACTCTGAACTGCAGTTAATGTCAAATAAATTTCGCAAAAGCCATCAGCACCCGAAAAGGGTTTATGCCACTTTGCGTTGTTCTTGAATTTCTTGCAGTATTTTTGGATTGATATAGGATCGTCTAGCGGACCAATCTTCATGGTACTCCATCAAGTAGTTGGTTTCCAGACGGATGTATGAATCCTGATTGGGGAAAACACCGACGACATTCGTCCTTCTATGTATTTCACGATTCAGTCGTTCCAGCATATTGGTGGAGGATATTTTCCGGTGATCAACCTGTTTAAAATGATAAAACTGCAGGGAGTCTTCTAACCCTGATGCTAAGATTTGAATAGCAGCAGGATATTTCCCCTCATATTCATCCATTAAGGTTTCAGCATAAGCGAGCGTTGTTTTATAGTCCGGTTGGAGCCAAATTTGCTTCAGTCGTGAAGCGAAGAATTCTTTCCCCAGGATCGGAATATGTGCTAAGATATTTCGCATAAAGTGTACTCTGCATCGTTGCCAGGAGCAACCAACAAACGATTCTTTGATGGCTTTGGGAAGACTTTGATGAGCATCGGATACCACGAGCCAAACATCTCGAAGTCCTCTAGATTTAAGATGTTCAAACAAGTCTTTATAGATGGCTTCAGATTCCTCTTACATCGGTTGAACAGCGATTGACCCAAATAGTTAATCGCCTTTTAATTACATTTTGTATGGATGTTTACTTACCTCCAAACGGTAAAGAATACTCTTATTTCAAACCTATAAAATTGCTTAAACAATATAAAATATTATTAAGCACTTTTTAAGTGAAAAACTTCTAAAAACTAAATCTACTAACCCGTTGAATAAAATTGATACATGATCAACTAACTCAATTGACTTTCATTGCAGAGTGTTTCTAAATGATAACGGATTACTTCCTTCACCTTATCTGGAGAGTAGACGTCAGGTCTTAACAGAGCATGAATGGACAATCCATCAATTAATGCCGCTAGCCTACTCTTTTCTAATTTTACATTAGTTGAATCAGATAAAATCCCTTGTAGAACTAATATCTCGATCATTGAACTTGCTAATTCATACATACTGTTAGTCATTTCATCTTTTTTTTCT